>JADYYF010000088.1 GCA_020853795.1 Candidatus Zixiibacteriota bacterium | reverse complement strand
GCAACGGCCTGGTTACCATCTCCGACGCCGTCTATCTAATCAATTACATCTTCAGTGGTGGCCCGCAGCCTTGTGCCGGCTGCCCGTAAGTCGCTGCCTTCGCCAAAACAGCGCTTGCCGAAAAGCCATTCCTGCCTTATCTTCATGGCTGTAATTTTACTTCCATCACCCGGATAAGGTTGATCGCATAGTCTGTCGAAGTAACAATTGTTGAAGATTCGCCGGGCTTGGACCACGCGAAGCTTCTGCCGTCATTTCTTGTCAACTGCAACTGAGTTTATGATGCCGACACGCACCGTCACGCCTATCGATCAAACCCGCCGCTTCAGGTTGACTCTTGCGTTTCTCCTGAGTCTCGTGATGTGTGCCGCTGCTCCGGGTGTCGACCTCAGTCGCCCGACATCTCCCGACCAACCGCTGACCGGATTTGAAGCTGCTGTTCCCGTCGTGGCGGAATCGGCGCCGCCGCATTTCCTCGGCTACCGCGCCGCCAATTCGCTCAGCATCGGCAATACCTGGTACGACATGCAGCAAAACGGCTCGATGGGATTCCAGATCGTGGTCGGCAATGGCTGGGTACACAATGTCTGGAACTACCTGCCTGGGGCCTCGAACTCCAACCGTAATTCCCGTTACTATGCCTGGCAGATCGGCGGTCCCGGCGTGCGCAACCAGAATGAGATCGACCCGGTCACCGGCGGAGGCGGCTTCTCCAGTATCGGATTCGACCCGACCGGCGTCGGCGCCCCGGTCGTCACCTACCATCGCCTCAGCGATAATCTCACTCGCGCCGCGCGCGACACCGGTTCGGTAGCTGCGTCATTCCGCACTTTCTCGTTTTCCGGCCCCGGAGTCAATTGTCAGAATATCGTCTCCGGGCTTGGCACTACCGACGGTCCATATCTCTGGCCCAAGATCGCGGTGGACGTTAATTCCACGGGGCAGGGGATTGCGCACATCGTCAGCACCGAATATCGTCCCGCCGAGGTCAAGACTTCGTTGGTGTACTATCGCACCAACGCCGGCATCACCGCCCCGGCGGCAACCTGCGCGACTTGGATCGACTCCGTGACTGTCGTGGGTGCCGTTGTCGTCCAGGACCCCAATTCGGATGACGTTGCCATTGTCTATCCAGCGCCCGCCGATTGGGCGCATGCGGATGCGATCCAGCAGCGCAACAACGACGTTGTCTACAAGTACTCGACCAACCTCGGCACGAACTGGTCGGCTGCCGTCAACATCACCAACTACACCGGTGCCGATGACGAACGGGCCTATACCGATCTCAACGCGCTCTATACCTCCGATGGCTGCCTGCAGATCGTCTGGACAACTTCCTTCTTCGACTCCGCCACGGCTCAAGTGGGCAACCAGGGCGCGCGCCTCTATCATTGGAGTGACTGCAGCCAGTGTCGAACTTTGGTGCTCGCCGCGGATAACGATGAACCCGCCTGCAAGCGCGGCATTTGGAACAAAAACGTCTCCAAGATGGCTTTAAGCGAGTGCATCGTCAGCGGCATGCCCCGGCTCTATGCGACCTACACTTACTTCCTCGGTGACGACGAGAGCGTTCCGCCCCACCATGACTGTTCTCAGGCCGGTTTTGCCAACGGTGAGCTCTTTGCCCAGGTCTCACAAAATGGCGGCGCCTCCTGGGGACCGCCCGTGAACCTCACCATTACAGCGTCCAACAATTGCGCTGCCGGCTCCTGCCTCTCCGAACACTGGTCATCTGCCGCCCCCTATGTCACCGATTCGTTGCGATTGCAGTACATTCTCGACAAGGATCCGGGCGCAGTCGCCTATTCCGAAGGAACATGGACGCTCAATGATGTTATGAACCTCAGCCATCCTTGCTTTGCGACAGAATCTTACAGCCACCTCGTCGTTGAACCGACCGAATTTCGCTATCCGCTCCACACCGCCCCGGGACAACAGCTGGATACATTTCTGGTGCTGACCAATACCGGCAACGCCGTCGCGAATTACACGCGGGGCATCACTTTCCAGCAGGGAGCCAATTGGCTGGTTTTCCCGAATCATCCTCCCAACGGCGCGGTCTCTGTCGGCTGCATCAATTTCGATACGCTGGAAATCCGTCTGACGGGGCCGATCGTCGAGGGCTTTTACCAGGCAACTGTAGCTTTCACTTACAGCGACGGTGACAGCGAGATCACCGAACAAATCCCCTTTGACCTTTACAACTTTGCGACCTTTTTCCAGCCCCAGAACTTTGCGTTGCGCACAGCCGTGGTGCGTACTGCCGTCAATCAGGCCGGCCGCATCGGCTGCTACTCCACCGGCAATCAGTTTACTTTCTTTAGCGGTGGCGGACTGAGCTATCTGCGCGACGCCTCTCTGATCCTCGGCACCTCGCGCAATTCCCTGAGTTGGCTGATCTATGGCCATGGCGGCGGCATGCCGACTGCCGCCAACCCCTATGGCTCCCTCTATGCCGTCTCGGCGCTCACTGTCGATTCCACCGGGTCGCCGGCTTACCGGCGCGCCTTCGGCAAGGGCGTCAACCGCGACTCGACGATTGGTTTCAATGTGCGCTATTATGCCGCCAAGGACGCCGGCAATTCCGAGTTCCTGCTGGCGCGTTTCGACTTCTATCTCGGGCCGCATAACGCGGCCGGCCGGATCGAGGACCTCACCGTCGGTTTCGCCGCCGACTGGGATCTTCCGTCCGACAATGGCTTCGATAATCTTGGCGGCGGCTTTGACAGCCACCAGATGGTTTACCAGCAGGGAACCGCCACTCCGCCCAATTCCAATCGTCTTGCCGGATTGGCAGTACTGCGCGTCGACGGCAATCCGGCTCCCGGCGGTTTCGTTTGGGAAGACAGCAAGTATGTCGTCCCGCTGCGCGTGTATCAGGTCGACAGCGTCTGGAACAAGATGAACGGCGTCACCAAATTCGAGTCGACACCGCTGCCGGGTGATCTTAACAGTATCGTCGTCGGCGGTATTCATGAGAGCCTCGTCGGTCCGAGTGACACTCTCAGCTTGGTCTTCATCCTCGCCGGCCAACTTAACGGCACGACTACGACTCTCAAGGCGGTCATCGACAAGGCGCTGTTTTTTAATTGCCAGTACGTCTCGCCCGATCAAGTGGGCTGTCCCGAGTATGTGTGCGGAGATGCCGACGGCAGCCAGGCCATCTCGATCTCCGACGCCGTCTATCTGATCAATTACATTTTTGCCGGCGGTCCGCCGCCCAACCCTGTGCTGGCCGGCGATGCCGACTGCAGCCACGCCGTCTCGATCTCGGACGCTGTCTATCTGATCAATTACATCTTCGCCGGTGGCCAGGCTCCGTGCGCCAACTGCAAGTAAGCGCCGCTCTCCCCATAATTGAGCACCTAAACTCCACGTCCGTGTTGTCGATAACAAACTATGATGCGGACTTTTCTGTTCTTCGTTGTCCTGGCTTCGGCTGTTGCTGCGGCGACGCCGCCCGCCGACCTCGATCGTTCCGGGACGGCCTATATCTCGCCGCGCCTTGGCATCAGCTTTCCCGTCGGCGCTCTGGCCGACGCCAACTACAACGCCGCCGCGGCCAGTTGGCGCAAGCAGGGCTACACGCTCTCCGGCGAATTCGGCTACTTCGTCTCAAACTCCACTGTCGCCGGACTGGAACTCTCGTATTCCACTTTCGGCCCACGATCAGTCTCGGTCTTCGGTGACGCCGACGACTCGCATGTGCGCATCCGCCGCGCCGGCGTCTTCATGCAGTACAGCCTCCTGCAGAGTGGGAAGTACCGTCCCTTCATGAGACTCGGTGCGGGGCTCTTCGATGCCAGCCGCGTCTCCATGCCTCGGTTCGACAACGATTCGCTGCAATTTCATGACTACACTCTCGGCGCCAAGCCGGTCGGCACCATCGGCTTTGGAATTCACGCCGATTTCTCCCCGCAGATCAGCGGCAGCTTCGCCATCGAGGCCGTCTGGCTCAACTCTTTCAGCTCAGCGTGGGATACCGACGGCGCATCGATTGGTCCGCTGCGCAAGAATATGCTGTACTTCCCGGTCTACTTCGGCCTGCTGTACCATCTCGCCGATAACTAATTGTGCGACTCGTCACCAGTTTTTGATTTGCGGCGCCGGCGCCAGCTGTTATCCTTCTCCCGATCAAGATTCAGTCGTAACCAGCATGGCACAACGCGAACACATTTTTGCCGAAGTCATTGTTGATCGTGACGTCCTTGAACGCTTCTCGCAAGAGATGTCCGCCTATTACGAGACTGCCGCTGCTGCCGATAAACGCGCCAGCTACGTGAAATTCCGCAACAAACTGCTTTGGCATATCCGTCACAGTCTCTCCGAGCGACAACGACAAACTCTGATGATGATTCTTTCGGGCAAAACTGAACGCGAAATTGCCGCTCTCCTGGGTGTAACCCAGCAGGTCGTTCATATTTATAAACAGCGTGCCATCAAGCGGTTACACGAGAAATTTAGACTTTGAGCTGTATGTCAAACGACTAAAAGATGGAAGGTTCGCCCTCACACTGAGCCGCCAACGTATTTCCAAGAAATCACCTGGAATCGGGCATAAACCACGCACCGTCCGTCTGTGGGTGCTGACTTCAATCATTCTTGATTGGAGGTGTTACATGCCACGTCGCAAGCAGAACGAGCAGTTCGCTCCGGTCCTCGAGAAGGACATCTGGCATCCGTATGAGTTGCAGTCGCTCGTAACCCGCAAGTTCGTGACGATTGTCAACAAGATCCTCAAGGGCGAATATGCGATGCTGGACACATCGCACTGCGCTCGCACCATCGAGCTGTAACGACCGCGTGCGCGACAGGGAAGTCGCCTTGGCTCGATCGTCAAGTCGCGAAGATCCGTCTTCTCGTACGGCGACGTCCCCGGGGTAATGTGATCTCGCTCCCTTGGGCGAACCTTCCGAATGGTACGGGGTTGAGGAAACTCAGCCCCGTTTGATTGCTGCGGTGGCTCCCAGACCGAACGCGGCCAAATAGCACACCGCTCCTATCACGATGACGGTGTTGAATCCGTACGTCATCGCCAGCGCGACCGCTGCCACCGAGCCCAGAACCGACGCGGCGCCATTCAAGCTCCACACCCACGGGATGAAACTGCTGTGGTTCTTCTCGACCCATTTCAACTGCAACGGAAACGGCTGCCCCATCAGAAACCCCAACGGCGCCAGGAGCAAAACAGTCAGCGTCATTCTCGCGGCGTCCGGCCAGCCAAAGGTGGCCTGGGTCACCGGTCCGAGTCCGACGAGCAACGCCAGAGTGTAGACCAGGATTCCGCTGAAGATGACGCGGCGTCGCTTGCCCCCGGTTTCCGGAACGTAATTCGTTGTCGCCATCGAGCCCAAGCCGGCGCAAATCAGAATTGTGCTCAGCACCACCGTCAGTGAGTAGATGGGATGACCCAGATAGAGGATCAGTTTCTGCATCACCGCAACCTCGATCAGGATGAATCCCAGCCCGATTGCGATGAAATATCCCAGCGCGCGCAGCGACCCGGGCTCTTTCAGAACGCTGCGACCGTCGACGCTGAAGATAATTGGCGCCACCAGGAATACGAGCACCAATATCACCGACAGCACTCCGGCCAGGTACAGATTGAACAACCCGAGATTGTTCTTTCTCGATTCGTACTCGAACGCCATGATCTGCGCCAGCTCGGTGCCCTTGGCGGTGGCAAAGAAGAAGGGCTGATTGTCGGTGGTTGGGCGAATATTGAATTCATAGCCTTCATAGAATCGCTCCCGGTCGGCAGCACTTGCCAATTGCACGAATGCCGGATCACCCGCGCCATCCGGTCGAAAGACAAAACGTCCGCCGACTTCGTTCAAGCGATTATCGATTGCCGCGATTTCCGCCGCCGTAAACGCCTCGCGCTTGAGCAACATTGTCATCATCTCCGACTCCCCGCCTGCCCGAGAATTGCTGCCGATGATCACAATATTCCCGCCCCGTTGGACTGCGGGAGTGCCGGCAGCTTCCAGCGCCACCGCCATCAGCCGCAGTCCCTCTTTCGGTTTGGCGGAGAGCCAGCGGGTAATCGCCACAATCCCGTCGCGATTCAGGTGACGCAGATATTCGCGGAACGCCTCGACCGTGTAGAGGTAGCTCTCTGACAGGCTGAACGCTCCCGCCGCCGTAGCCGCCCAGGTATCCACCAGCGTCAGTTGAATCAGATCATACTGCTGATTGCTTCGAGCTATGAAGGCGCGCCCTTCCGCCGTGTGAACCCGCACGGCTGGGTGGCTGTACAGCCGGCCGGAAAATTCCGCATATTCACCGCGCATCACATCGTCAGTAATAATCGGATTGATCTCGACGGCATCAACCGATCGAGCACCCCAAGCCAGGCTGAAGATGACATCGATGCCGCCGCCGGGGCCGATGATCAAGACGTCACCGTCGGGTCGAAGGACGTTCGGTAGATGCGAAATCCAGCGCCGCGCGATCTCCGTCTTGATCAGCTCCAGACCAAACAGGCGGAACGGGTCGCGCAAGATGTACGTCCGCGCATCGGCGTCGATGTCCATCGCCTTCGCGGTCTGCTCTCCTTCGACACCTTGCACGGTGATGCATGACAGCGCGTTCCACTTTTGGAATTCGACCAGCTGCTTTTCCTGACCCTTGAAATAGCGCACCTTGAGCACGGGTGACGTCAAATTGATGATAACCAGCCCAATTGCCGCCGCAGCGATCGCTCTGCCAAGCCAACGCAACTGCCCGCGGGTCTGCTCGCCGCCAAGAAAAGCGGCGAGTGCAGCCAACGCCGCGGCTATCAACAACCCGTTTATCGCGCCGACCCAATTGAGCACCGGCACCGTCAGAAGCGCGCCGGTAGCAGCGCCGATCAAATCCATGAAGTACAGCCGCGATATCGCTTTCGCACCGAGGAACAAGATTAGCGAGACGGTAAGACCGGAGAAGAAGAACGGCAAAACACAGGCGAGATAGACGACCACCAATCGAATCACATTGCCGGAACTGTAATTGATCGAGATCGGCAGCGATAACGCCGTCACGATTGCGATCACTGCGGTGAACGCAAATCCAGCCGTGAGCAGCGTCAGGTCGCGGCTCAGGTTTTCCAGGGAGTGGCGGCGACGCCGAAAATAGAGCCACAAGCCGGACGCTCCTAACCCGAACATTGCCAACGAGATTGCCAGAAAAGCAAAGTGGTAATACATGACGACAGAGAACAACCGTGTGAGCGAGAGCTCAAAGAGCAAAGTTGCGGTGGTCACAAGGAAAAGCGTGATATAAACTTGCGGTCGAACCACGCCCCAAAATAGGCTTTTCAGTGGCGGAGTCAACTACCGCATGAAGCTCCACATGTTTGTCGCCAACTGAGCGAAAATCTGGCACATTTCCTGCGCTTAAGCAGCACGGCCAGATCCCCGTAGCGATCGGCCAATATGACAGTCCGGGCGATAGATTCAGTTGAAAACGACCCTTAAGCCATTGCCGGAACTGTACTTGACAAACCGCAACGGCGGGAGTATATTGCATTCGTCGAAGTGTATTTCGTGCCAGTCACCGTACCGTCTTGTCCTGAAGGTTGTTGAATTGCGCAGACTTCTATCACTTCTTTACATCGCCTTGCTCAGCCCGGCACTCCTGGCTCATGAGGCTCCGACGACTTCGCCATCTCTTTTCGAACAACAACTCGCTGCCGACCAGCAGTCGAGCTTGATTAGTGCCGACATGGCCACGATCTATCGGGCAATGGCAATTCTTGAACCGCAATCGCTTCCCCAGCGCTATTCGCGCGAATCCGCCGCCATCTCGAAGTGCGCGACTGATGCCCTCGTCGAGGCCTTTGCCGTGATCAACGCCAATCCCGAACTTTACGGCTCGTATGCCAAGATGTTTATGGCCCGACCACAGACGCAATTCTACGTCGAGTCGCCGCAAGGCTACTTCCGGCTTTTCTTCGACCTCACTGGCCTGCACGCTGTACCGACGGCCGACAATGATTCGTCCGGAATTCCCGACTTCATCGAACGTGCCGCGAACCTCGCCGATTCCGTTTGGTCCTATGAACTCGACCAACTGGCGCATCTTAAACCGCCGGTCGACAACGGCCAGGGCGGCAGCGATCAATACGATATCTACTTCCAAAAAATTCCATACTACGGGTACACGACTCCCGAGTCACCTGGTCCCGAATCGTGGAACGATTACGCCTCCCATATCGTGATCCACAGCACCTTCTCGCCGGGATTTCCACCGAACGACGATCCCGAGGGCGATGTGATGGGTGCGCTCAAAGTCACGATTGCCCACGAGTTCTACCACGCCGTGCAGTTCGCCTACGATGTTTCGGAAGCTAGTTTCTTTATGGAGATGTCGTCCACCTGGATGGAAGAGATGGCGTTTCCGCAAGTGAATGACAACTACAACTACCTACCGGAATTCTTCAACTATCCGGAGGTCGGGTTACAGGCCGGCGATTTTCATCGCTACGCTTCGTTCGTGTGGCCGAAGTACCTTGAGGAACGCTTCGGTGCCATCATCATGCGCGATCTGTGGGCAAAATGCCGCACGACCTCCGCAATCGTAGCCTGGGGCGCTGTAATCGACTCGGCCGGAAGCTCGTTCGAACGCGAGTTTACGCGCTTCGTGCTGTGGAACTACTACACCAACAGCCGCTCCACCGGCACACACTATGAATCCGCGCCCGATTATCCACCAGTCGATGTGATGGCTTATCACTACGACCTCCCCGATTCGGGTAATTTCTCGGTGACTCCGCCGCAGCCGTATGCCTCGAATTATATCGTCTTTGAAAATCTTAACGGCTATGACGGCATCGTCGGGTTCGACTTCACCGGCCTGAACGCCACCACTTGGACATTGGCGTATGTGGTGGATTACGGCGACGGCAACTACTTTGATTCGCTGCTCGTGCCGCTTGCCGGAGGCAAGGCCAAGGTCTGGATCGCCGATTTCCGGAATGTGCTGCGCGTCACGTTCATTCCCGCTGTCGCCGCGCACTTCGGCACCGAGTACAATTTCACGTATCATCTGCATTTTCGCCGTCCCGGCGATGTCGACGGCGACACTCAGATCAGCATCTCCGACGCCGTCTTCTTGATCAACTGGATCTTCGCCGGCGGCGCTACACCCTACCCGAGCTACATCGCCGATGTCAACTGCGACGGCATCGGTTCCATTAGTGATGCCGTGCATCTGATTTCGTATATCTTTGCCGGCGGCCCGCCGCCATGCCAATACTAACCCCGGGAGACCCCATGCAAATCGGATTAAAACGTACCTTGCTGCTGTTGGCGATCGTCGTGCTTGCCGCGGCGATTCCGTCATCCGCCGCCCGCCAATCGTCCTATCGCCTGATCGAGGATGCCTACGCCAACGGCGAGTTAAACTACGAACAAAAGATGCTCTACGAAATGATGTCGATCCGCGAACCGCAGGCCCTGCCGGCGGACTTTCAGTCCGACGCGATCGAAGTCGCCAAGTGCGCTACCGAGATCATCCTCGAAATCCGCCAGAACTGGGACCAGTTTACCCCGGAGGGGCAGGCACAATTCCGTGAGATCATGGCCCGGCCGTCAGCAACGAACACTTACAATTCTCCCGGTGGTGAGTTTAAGATTCACTACAATATCACCGGCTCGGATGCCGTCCCCACCGCCGATACCAGCCCGGCGAACGGCATCCCCGATTATGTTGAATGGCTTGCCGCCTACGCCGACAGCTCTTACCGCACCGAGGTCACCAACCTCGGCCACCGCAAGCCGCCCTCGGATGGAGTGGCCGGCGGCGACGCCCGCTATGATATTTACACCGAAGAAATGGGCTACTACGGCTACACCCAGCCGGAAGGCGCCGGACCTGAAGCCTGGAACGATGCCATTAGCTATATCTCGGTTCATCGCAATTTCATCGGTTTCCCGAATAATGATGACCCCGACGGCGACCAGAAGGGCGCTGCCAAAGTGACTGTCGCCCACGAATACTACCACGCCGTGCAGTTTGCCTATGACGTCGGCGAGAACTCCTGGTTCATGGAAGCTTCTTCCACTTGGATGGAGGATGTGGTCTTTGATCCGGTGAACGACAACTACAACTATATGACGGAGTTCTTTAGTGTCCCGGACTACGCCTTGAATTCTAATACCGGTCTGCACATGTATGCGGCATTCATCTGGCCGACCTTCCTGCAGGAAAATTTCGGCGTCGCGATCATGCCGCAGATTTGGGATGAACTGCGCACCACGACCTCGTATGTCGGCACCGGCAATATCCTGACCAACAACTACGGGCAGAATATTAACCAGCAGGTGGCGCGGTTTACCATGTGGAATTTCATCACCGGCAGCCGTAGTGACGGACTTCACTACGTCGAGGCTTCCCATTACCTGCAGGTGCCGCTGGTGCGCACCCACACAACATATCCGACCTCCGGCCAGACGCCCATTACCGGCAAGTTCCCCGATGCTTACGGCTCCAACTACGTGCGTTTTAACATTCCGGCCGGCGCCGCCACTTTCACGGTCGACTTCAACGGCGACAACTCGGTACCCTGGATCGTCAACTTACTCGCCTGGAAGATGACCCCGACCAACACCTACGTCGAGAATCAGATGTCGCTCAATGTCACCGGCGATGGCTCCTTCACCCTGCCCAATGCCGGCAACTACGATGCGCTGATCATGGTCATTACCAACGTCTCTCAGTCGATCAACGACCGCAGCTACACTTATGGCGCCTCGTACACCACTGCTCCGAACTACGCGGTCAACGTCATCGCCACGGCCGCCGACAGCGTCTACTCGAATACCGGCACGTCGCTGCTCTTCCAGATCGAGAATACCGGCCTGCTCGATGAGACCTATAACGTCAGCGCGACCAATTCCCTTGGCTGGGCGCAGACCTTCTCGCCTTCGTCGGTAACCGTGGCGGCGGGCGACAAGGCCGACGTTACCGTGAATTTGACGGCGCCGGCCGGCGTGATGCCCGCGACCGTCAATTCGGTCAGCGTCACTGCCGATGCCACCAGCGTTGTGGGAGTCAGCGATACCGATTCCGGCGATGTGCTCGTGCTGGTCATGCATGGAGATGCTGACAACAGCGGCGCCATCAACGTCAGCGACGCCGTCTATGTCATCCAGTACATCTTTGCCAGCGGCCCCGCACCGACCCCCGTTGACGAAGCCGGTGATGCCAACTGCAGCATGCCGGTGAACATCTCGGATGCGGTCGCCCTGATCTCGTACATCTTCGGCGGTGGACCGTACCCCCCCTGCAATCCCTTCTGAGCCAAACGACAATTTTAGGAATTTCCACCCCGGTCGAAGCCGATCGGGGTGAGTCATTTCTGGACTGCGACGGCTCGAAGTTCGCAGAAAGGTCGTGGTTTTTTGTTGACCCTGCACCAAAATGCCGATAACAATTAAAGCTGGACCCGTAATGACTAAGTAGCTGGAAGCGTAAAACTTAAATGGACTTAAAGCGCGTCGGGAAATACGACATCATTGATAAGCTCGGCGAAGGGGGATTCGGGGCGGTCTTCTTGGCGTATCACACCAAGCTGCAGAAGCAGGTCGCGCTCAAGATCCTTCATCCGCAAGTCGCTTCCGATGAGATGCTGGCCGCTTACTTCGAGCGCGAGGCGCTGGCGTTGGCGCGGCTCGAGCACCCCAACATTGTGCGCGTCTACGATTACGATCAACTCGACGGCCTCAACTTCATCGTGATGGAGTTTGTCGACGGCACGAATCTTGACAAGGTTCTGCGCGACCGCCGCTTTCTTTCGGCGGCGGAAGTCGTTCCCATCTTCGACCAATTGCTCTCAGCGCTTGGCTACGCCCACCAAAACGGGATAGTTCACCGCGACATCAAACCGTCCAACATCATGCTGACCAAGTCAGGTACGGTCAAGATCACCGACTTCGGCATCGCCAAAGTCGCCGGCAGCGCCAAGCTCACCCGCACCGGGACCGGTGCCGGCTCGCTGCTCTACATGTCACCGGAGCAGATTCGCGGCAAAGACATCGACAACCGCAGCGACCTGTATTCGGTGGGCGTCACGCTTTATCAGGTCTTGACCGCGCACACGCCGTTTGAGGCGGATACCGACTATGAAATCATGTCCGGTCACTTGGAGAAAGACCCGCCGTCGCCTCTTCAGTACCGCAATGATTTACCGCGTCCGCTCGAGCAGATCGTAATGAAATCGTTGGAGAAGAAGCCGGAGAAGCGCTACCAGAGTGCCGGCGAAATGTCGCAGGCCCTCCGCGCCCTGCCGCTGACGGGGACCGACGACAAGACTGTGCGCACCGACACCGCCAGCCTCGACAAGACGATCGCCGTCGAGTACTCCAAGCCCGGCGGTTCGCGCAAGTGGCTGTATGCCTTGATCGGCGTGGTCATAGTTGCAGCGGTGGTTGCGGGCGTGATGCTCTTGAGCGGCAGGGAAGACGGCAAGCTCCCGGCACAAGCCACCTTCGCCGACTCCATGCAACTGGCGATGGATCGTTACTCCGACAAGCAATATCCCCTGGCTGAATCCCTGCTGACCAATCTGCGGAACTCATCGGGCGCGTCACCGCAGCAGCAACAGGAAATCGTCCAACTTCTGGCGTCTGCAATGCTGATGAATCAGAAGATCACTGAAGCAACCACACTTCTGCGCGGCCTTTACAGTTCCAACCCGAAGCTCGATTTTGCCGAGGGTCGTTTCCCACCGGCGCTGATTAAAATTTGGCGCGGTTTCCAGGAGACGCCTGCTACCGGCGGTCTGAAACTAACTCTGAACAACTATCAGGCATTTGTGCCTGTGACCGTTGAATTCGCCGGGCAGAGTCAGGCGTATACGGGGACAGCGCTGGACTACACCGGCCTGGCCCCCGGTGATTATGCAATCAAGGTTTCTGGTCGAGAGATGAAACCAGTCAACGAAACGATTCGGATTGGCAATTCTGTCGAATCCAAGTCGTTGACATTACAGGGATTAGTCCCGACGGCGCTGGGTTCAATCCGCGTAACCGTCGAAAACTACAAGATTTTCGAACCGGTTCAGGTCATCTTCGACGGAAAAGGCGTAAAATATGATGGACAACCCGTGACATTTGGTGATCTCGCTCCAGGAAATCATGAGGTCGGAATCGTCACCGATATGGGCAGGCTAACAGATGTGGTGATGGTGACCGGCACAGAAGCCAGCAAGGTCTTTTCGTTGGAGAACAAAGAATACAAACTGAGTATCGGCGCTCGCGAACCCAACGACGGTCCGGGCGTTGCGGCGCAAGTCATTGTGGACAACGTCAAGATAGAGGACACAGAAACTCCTTGTAATCTCAAGCTGTTGGCCGGACCGCATAAGATCTGGGTGGAGCACCCGGACTACAGCACCGGTGGCCGCGCCCAGTTTGTCAATCTTCGGCAGGATGACGTTGTCCGGTTTACATTGCGCAAGCGCTAAAATGATTTGCGTGATTTTGTCAACTTTCTGATGTTTGAAGAAAGGAAAACAGTATGAAGACTCTAACCACGACGCTGATCGCATTGGTGCTCGCCGTCTGCTTTGTCGCAAACGCTACGGCCGCCGTCAGTGACGATCTCAAGAAATTAGAGAACCTTTACTACGACGCGCAATTTGATCAGGTAGTGCTGAAAGCCAAGGATCTGCTGGCCGCGCCGGGGATGACCACGCCCGACAGCGTCAAGATCATCCAGCTATTGGCACGCGCTGCTGCTCAGGCGAAACAGCCCGACTTGGCGCAGAACTACCTGGCCGTGCTTGTCAAGCTCGACCCGACCACCGCGTTCAATCCCGACAAAGAGCCAAAGCTGGTTGGCCACGCCTGGATCAAGTTCGTGAACGATACGGGCTTCAAACCGGGGCAGGCGGCCAAAGCGGTCACCGTTTTTGCCTCCGACTTCAACAACGGCTCGATCATGGATGCTGAGAAGTATGCCACCGCCGGTGTCGGGATCGCCGCGTTGATCAACAGCTCGTTAACGCAGTCCGGCGTCGTTTATGTGCCGGCCCGCGAGAATTTCAATTACATCTTCGACGAACTCAAACTCTCTCAAAGCGACCTGGCGGATCAGAACAACCGCGTTCAGGTTGGCAAGCTGGTCGGCGTGCAGAACTTCGTCTTCGGTACCTTCATGAAGATGGATGGCAATAAGGTCAAGATCATTGCCCGCATCATCGACACCGAGACCAGTTTGCCGAAGAAAGTCGTGGATATCGAAGGCAAGGAAGGCAAGATCGGTCAGTTGATCACCCAAGTCGCCGATTCGATCTTGACCTACTTTAACGTTCAGGCCGAGGCGATCAAGAAGGCATCCGGACGCGTTCCCGACGTCAGTTTGGCTTCGACGATCCTCTACGGTCAGGGTCTGGCCTATCGCGAAGCGGGCAAACTGGAAGAGGCAAACAAGTGCTTCGCCCAGGCGCTCGAAATCTCTCCGAATTTCGTGTTGGCCTCGGAGCAAAAGCAACGCGTAGAGTTGGAGATTAAGTCGAATACCCAATGAGAAACGGATTTCTCCAAGCGGCAGTCCTGATCGCACTGGCCGGCCTGGTGGCCGGCTGTGCCGCCGGCAGGCAAAGTACCGGCTCCCGCGCCCTGTCGCGGGGCGATTATGAGAAGGCACTCGCTGTTTATCAGCGCGAGACCGAAACCTCTCCGAACAAGTCCGAAGCCTGGCGTTCCCTGGGCATCGCGTACTTCAATCTCGACAGCCTGACGCAGGCGCAAAACGCACTGGACCAGGCGGCGCGTTTGAAGGCGGATGATGCCACCACGACGCTTTACCAAGGCATGACCTTTGAGCGCCTGGGGAAGAATGACGAGGCGCGGGCGCTGTACCGCACTTACGTCTCCGGCAAGAACGACCCGCGTATCGCGACGGAGATCCGACAGCGCTTGCGGTGGTTAGAGGATCAGAATCTGAAGACCATCGTTAGCGGCGCCGTGGCCAATGAGAAAAACATCAATACCGATAAGATCCCGTCAAACGCCGTCGCGGTGATTCGTTTTGACGCCGATTCGCTGCCCGCTCAATACCAACCTCTGGGGCGCGGTATCGCCGAATTGGTTTATGCCGATCTTGCAAAAGTTGAAGGCCTCAGCCTGGTGGAGCGGCTGGAACTTGATCAATTGCGCAAGGAGTTGGCACTCAGCCAGACGGAATTTTCCGACAAGTATCACTCGCCCCGGGTCGGCCGCCTGGTTGGTGCCGCGCGCGTCGTGACCGGCAAACTCACCGGCCGTTCCGAAAGCGGCCTGGAAATCGACGCCGGCATTATCGACGTCGGCCCCGGGATGGCGAAGTATCCGCAGAAGCAGGAAGGGAAGCTCAATGAGTTTTTCCAGATGCAGAAGCGCCTCAGTCTTGATCTGATTCAGACCATGGGCTATGAGATCACCCCCGAACTGCGCCACGCGATTGCCAAACCGGCAACCGAATCGATGCTGGCGCTGGTGGCTTACTCGCGCGGGCTGGAATATGTCGACCAGGGACGATATGCCCTGGCCGAGGCCGAGTTCAAGGAAGCCGCCAAGGAAGACCCGAACTTCGGTCTGGCGCAACAAGCGTTGCAGGAATTCGGTGGCCTGAGTGACTATAACGGCCAGTTGAAACCGATCAGCCAGGTTGTCGAACTGACCAGCCTCGGCACCGAAGAACAGCAACCGGCGCAGCAAGTCGATCGCAGCGAAGTAATGCAGCGGCTGCAAGAATCGACACGCGGGGTGGCTCCCGAAAATGAAAATCCATATGTCGCGCCGCGCGAAAGCCGCGGTACCGTGATTGTGCGAGGGAGGCCGAACTGAAACCTGGTTATCGCTATCTGATTCCAACGATCTGCGCTTTGACTCTGTTTGCGACTGCGAATCTTACCGCTCAAATCGTGTACGGCCAGTCGAAAGTAATTTCAGCGCGCGTTGTTTACCAAAGCTGGAAGCTGACTGCCGGCGGCGAGGAAACTAACCTCACCCAGTCAGCCTTCCCCTTCATGGTAATGATCCCGTTGCAGGACAATTGGGAAGTCCACTTCAATAGCGCCATCAGCCGCTCAAACTACGATTACGGCGATTTCGATGCGACCCTGACTTCATTTTCCGGTACGACGCTGCGCGCCTACCGCGCATTCGCCGACGACCGGATGTTTGCTTCGCTCGGCCTCCAGCTTCCCTCCGGAACCTCGGAGTTGGACACGGTGGAGGTGCGGCTGGCGGAGTTGATCTCTGATGATTACTTGACCACGCCGGTCAAGCAGGTGACTCAGGGCTTCGGCCTGATCGGGCAGTTGGGCTTCGCTACCGAAGCGAATGCCTGGCTTGCCTACGGCGCCTCGGTCAGCTACAATCTCAATGGCGGTTTTACCTATCAGGAGAACGGCGAGAAGTACAATCCCGGCGACGAGTTCAGCCTCCAATTCTCCGCTACCGCCTCCGCGACCGAAACGTCGAGCACCGATATTGACCTGTCGTACCGCTACTACCTGGCGGACAAAGTCGGGAGCCGCGAAGTCTTTAAGAGTGGTGGCGTGATGTCGATTCTGCTGGGCCAACGCAACCAGTTCGGTAAAGCCGGAGTGCAGGCGTATTTAGGCTACATCGCTCGCCAGAAGAACTCGATCCTGTTCGGCAATTCGCTGACCACTGAAGAACAGAATTCCAACAGCAACAAGTTGGTTCTCGGCGGCACGCTATCCTACCTGCTGGCCCCGACGGTGCGAGCTTCGGTTACCGGCGGCTACCGCTCGCTGTCCGCCAACGATTACGAATCGAGTTCAACCAACTTCTTCGGCAAGTCCGATGTCTATTCCTATGGCGCAGGACTGGAGTATACGGCTCCGAACAAGCATTACACCTTCTTCGCCCGCTTGTTGCTCCACGACGGCAAAGCCAACAAGGACGCCGCCCAAGACCGGGAGATCGATGTCTCCGGCACTGAGTTCACTTTCGGAGGGAGGTTTAGCTTCTGATGCGCAATCTTCTTCTGTTCTTGCTCGGTGGCGCGGCGCTCCTGGTCGCCGGCTGCTCAGGAAATCTGCCCTCGTCGGCTAGTGCCCGGGAAGTCGTGGTTTCAGCCTTGGCCAAGGATTTGGGTGTCGGTAGCAATGTCACCGGCATAGTCTTGGCCGTGACAGCCGCCGACATGGAGACCATCACCCAGTCGGCAGAAATGGTAAACGGCGAAGCGACGATTGAACTGGAAGTGCCGATCGGCGAGGACCGCGTCTTCACGATGACAGCTTTTGATGCCGAGGAGGTGGCTCTCTACAGCGGCAGCCGCACGGCGGATGTGTTGGGTGGCCAGATAACCGAGATCATCATCGATCTTGAACCACAAGTTCCGATGATTAAGGTGACGCCAATCTATCACGCCATGACCGATGCCGACTCGGCCACTTTCCAGGTACGGATTTATAACGTTGACTCACTCTTCGGCGCGAGTTTTCGACTGGAATTTGATTCCACCATGATGTCAGTCGCCGCCTTCGAAGCCGGAGATCTCTTTGCCGGTCGCGACCCGATCTTCTTTGCGGTTGAACGCGAGAACTACCTGGCCGTGGGTTATACTTTGAAGGGCAACCAGCAGCCACAAGGCGTCTCAGCGGACGCGACTTTGCTGCAAGTGACATTCACCGCTGTCGGCTCCGGATTGGCGCATCTCAATATCGATCCGAGTACGCTGCAACTAGTCAACTGGCGCGGCGATTTGCTGCCGTTGGATGGAGTTTTGTATATCGAAAATGGAGAGGTCCAAATTGGCGCACCGTAATCGGCGAATCAACATCGTTATCTTCGTCCTGCTTGTCGTGGTCTTGCTCTCGTCAACGGCGCAAGCGCGCCTGCTTTGGGTCGCAACCAACGGCACCGATGCCGTCGGCGCCAATTTCGGCACCGAGGCCAATCCCTTCCGCACGATCCAGTTTGCCTATAACCAGCGCAATTTCAACGCCACTGACACGGTAATGGTCAAGCCGGGAACGTACCAGGAGTATCTCACTATCACCTTTGGCTCGGTCGTGTTCAAGAGCCGTGGCGGCGCCGACTCGACCTTCCTCGACGGCAACGGCGACGGCACGGCGTTCTATTTCGGCTACGGCATCTCGGAATCGACGATCGTCGACGGCTTTACGATTACGCGCTATTGGCCGACCGCAATCAGTATGCAGGGATTGGAAGGTGTGTACTCCTCGCCGCAAATTCGCAACTGCCGCATTTACCAGAACGGTTCGGTTGAATCCGATATCTGGGGCGCAGGAATCGCCATGCAGTACTCCCGCTCCATCATCAGCAACAACTATATCGCGCAGAATATCGCCTTCGCGCGCGGCGCGGCCATGGACTGCGAGTTCTCTGAACCCAAAATCATTAATAACATCTTCGAAGATAACCGCTCCCTGCAAGGTGACGGTGCCGCTATCCATGTCGTGGGCCGTTCGTCGTCCATGCAGGATTCAGCAATTCTGATCCAGAATAATATCTTCATCGGCAATACCGCCGTGCAGGGGCACGGCGGGGCCGTGTTCCTGTCCGATTACACGAACGCCAATCTCTTCAATAATTTGTTCTATCGCGACAGTAGTCTTATTGCCACCGCTGACGGCGGCGGCGCGATCTATCGCGAGCTTTTCGCTCAGGCGCTGATTTATAACAACATCTTTGTCGAGAATTACGGCACGGCCACGAATTGCTTCAACGGCGACACCAGCTTCGTCTTCAACAACGCCTTTTATCAGAATATCCCTATTGATTTCCCGCAGATCAACTGTGCGCAAGGCGCGGGCAATTTAGAGGGTGTGAATCCGCTTTTCGTCAATCTCGCCGGCGGCGATTTTCGCCTGTCTTCGAATTCGCCGCTCATTGATGCCGGCCGCAATTTGCCCTACTGGGCGCACTTTAACGACTTCGCGGGCAGCTCCCGCTTCGTCGGTGCCGCCAACGACATCGGCCCGTACGAAAACTGCAAGCTGGCGGTCGAGGACTTCACCTGGTTGCCGCTGACGCCCTGCGTCGGCGAATTGGTCGACTTTACTCCCGCCTACAACGCCTACTGGCAAACTTCGATCTGGAATTTTGGCGATGGGGACGTCGACACGTTCTATGTCTGGGATGAGATCATGTCTCCGAAAACGTTCCTGATCGCCGGTGACCTGACGATCAGTGCCACGTTCATGTGCGAGACAGATACCGTGACGATCACACGGCCGATCACGGTACTGGCGGCGCCGCAGGCCGCATTCACGGCAAGCGACACCACCATCTGTGTCGGTACGACCGTAAACTTCAGCAGCACGTCGCTTGGAGCCGACCTGACCTTCGCCTGGCAATTCTCCGACGGTGGTACTTCCACCACGGCCAATCCCTCCCATCAGTTCAATATCGTTGGCGCCAACAACGTGCGCTTGATTGCCGCCAACGGTTGTGGCGAGGACACGATGCTGCTCGCGATCAACGTGATCGATGCGCCGGCTGCAGCTGTTTCCGGCACACCCCTCACCGGCTCGGCGCCGCTGCAAGTCAATTTCACCGGCAGTTCCGACTATCCGGCTACCGGCTGGGAATGGGCGTTTGGCGATGGCGGCACCTCGACCCAGCAATCGCCGACCTACACTTATTTACGGCCGGGAATCTACCAGGTCGACCTCGTGGCCTCCAACGAATGCGGTACCGGTGATCGCGACATTCGCCTCGACTATATTCGCGCGACCGGCTTTGATCTGCGCCTCCTTGCGGTCGACTCCCTTACTGCGCCGTTGCAGCGCCGCTTCACAATTAACGTCGATACCTTGTTTGGCCCGTATGAATATGGCATCAATCTCAACGCGTCAGTTCTGCAAACGCCGCGGCGGGGAACGGCAACGGTACAATTGAGTTCTTCCCAAGTCCTCGCCAATCAGAGCTTCACGGCGACCGTGACCATGTCGAACGACCTGGCCAAAGGTGCTTATGATCTTCAGGTCGTCGCCGTTTCCGCCCGTAATGCGCCGCGCGATACGATCAGACTGCAGTTCTATTCCAATCCGTTGTCGATTGCCGCAGTGACTCCGGCGGTTCTCGATTTCGGCCTTGTTCAGGAGGATGAGACCGACATCGACACCGTGTATGTCAACAATCGCTTGCAGTTCCCCCAGGACCCGCTCCTGAGCTTCACCGTTTCGAATGTGCTCAGTGATGAACCGCAGTTTACGCCCCTGGCCACTGCCAGCACGGCGATTCAGCCCGGCGGCGTCTTCAAGATCCCGGTACGGTTTGATCCCACCGCGATCGGACCGGCGCAGGGGACTCTGCGGATCGTCTCGAACGACCCGGTAGCCGAAACACTCTATGTCTCTCTGGCGGCACAGGCGATTCCCGAACAGAAACCGCCGAAAGTGGTCGCGACCGTGCCGGCCGCTGAGGCCGATCACGTGCTGATCGGCAGCGATATCCTGATTGATCTCAACGAGCCCCTCGCCGATTCGACCCTCGATGCCGGACGCATCGATGTGCGCGCCCGGCTCGCTCAGCAGCAGATTACCGGGACCTTCACGGTGTTGAACGATAACACCCGCCTGCGGCTGGTGCCGGCGGCGAAACTGCCGCCGTATGATACCATTATCGTGCGCCTGTTGGGCACTGTGCGCGATCAGTCCGGCAATTCGCTCGATGGCAACAACAACAATCTCGCCGAAGGCTCGCCCGTGGACGACTACGTCTTCCGCTTTGTCACAGGACCGGCAGTTTATCCGGGGGACTGCAATAATGACGGAAACGTCAACGAAGCCGACGTTCTGCCGCTGGGTGTCTTCTTCGGACAGGAAGGCCCGGCGCGCAATCTCTACGGTGAAGGCAACGGCTGGGCGCCCAAACAGGCGCAAGAATGGGCTGACCCGCGGGCAACCTATGCCGACGCCGACGGTGACGGCGCAATCGACATCGCCGATCTCTTGACCATCGCGCAGAATTGGAGTTCGTCGCACCAGTTGATTGCGCCGACCTTGACCGATGCCGTGGACTTCCGGCAGTACGCCGAGGGCTTCCGCCAATTGCGACCGGCGCTCGCAGCGCTCTCCGGCAGCGAGAGCGGCAATCGGATGTTGGCGATCGTCAGTTCGCTGGCGGCAGAATCGGTGCTGCCGCGCGAATTCACCTTGCTGCAGAATTATCCGAACCCCTTCAATCCGCAGACGCAAATCAGTTATGCGCTGCCGGAGGGCTGCAATGTTCGTCTGACCGTGCACAATATCCTCGGCCAGACCGTCCGGATTCTCGTCGACAGCTACGAGGAGGCCGGATTCCGCAGCGTCACCTGGGATGGCACCGATCAGTTCGGGCGTTCGGTATCGAGTGGTGTCTACTTCTACCGGCTCGAGGCGGGCAGCTACTCCGAAATTCGCAAAATGCTCAAGCTGCAGTAGTCGCAGCGGCGGCTGCGACCGCCGGGAGTGTTGTTGCGGCATTTCCGTAAGCCGTTGCAGAAATTTTAGTTGACTTTCAAATCGTGGACTGAGATATAATCGAGCGGGTATGGCGAAATACCCCTTGGGCAATCATTGACTGCGCATGGATGCGCGCCATTAGTGAGGATGGAATCGAGCAGCTACTTCGTGTAGTAACTAACAATCCATAATCCGGGACGGGGGGATTTATGGACAAACATTATCGGGTGAAAATCCTGATTTGCGTCGACTGCAAAGAGGAATTCGCCTTTACCGAGAGCGCTCAAGAATATTTCGCCGAGAAGGGTTTTACCGAAGACCCGAAACGATGCCGGACTTGTTACGCCGAGTACAAGCGGAAGGGCCGGGGAAATGGCGGTAATGGGAAGTCCAACGGCGGCTTTCCACCCGACTTCGATCCCGATCTTCCTCCGATTGGCGATATCGGGAACGGCTCCATCGGTCCGGGTGGCGGTGAACCTCTCACGCCAATGTAGGGGACTCGGAAGGAGCAGCCGAGTCCCCCAGCACTGTTTCCGCGCTGTTACTTCAGCAGCAGCATCTTGCGGCTTAACGAAGCGCCTTCGGTATTTAACTTGTAGAAGTACACACCTGAAGCCAGGTCGCGCCCGTTCTGATCGGCCCGCCAACTAAACGAGTGCTTGCCCGCCGGCAGCACGCAGTCCACTAACGTCTCAATCTTTTCACCCAGCAGATTGTAGACCGCCAGCGTCACTGCGCCGGTCTTCGGCAAATCAAATGAGATCTTGGTGACGGGATTGAACGGATTCGGCCAATTCTGGTCGAGCGCATACTCATCCGGCAATACGCCGTCGTAGGCATAGTCATCGACATCGGCGATCAAGCTCACCGCCAGATCGGCGCTCATCGTCGCGGCCGATGCCGAGATGTTGGTCACCGAGACCAGCGTCCCGAGACCCAAATAGTCGTTGGAATTGGGGGTCGCCAGACTGGTGAACGCCGTGTTATTCGTAGTTCCCGGGAAGGGATCGCCGGCATCACCGTTGTCGAGGTTCTTCTCAAGTTCGAAGAGCCCGTCCGCCTGTTCGATCGCTACGCGGAGATGCCCGGAACTGGTGTGCCCCGGATACCACTCGTCGGAGTTGTCGCTGTTGTCACCCGGATTTACGCCATCGTCAATATGCCAGATCAACAGCCCCGCGCCCGGCAGTTGTGCGTCGTAACCGAGTTTCTGCCGATTCTCCACGAGGAAATACTGATTCCCGACCGTGCCGTTGGTCCAGAGCCGGAAAATAGCGCCGGAGGCGTTCTGCTCGACATTCGGGATCGATTGGTTGATCTGGTTGGCCAGCACGTTGGTGGCCGTCGTGAAGCCGGCCTGCAGTCGGCACCAGGCGTCCAGATGCGCCGGCGAATTGCCGAGTGTGCCGTTCCACGAGCCGCCCGCCATCAGCGACCAGCGGCCGACGCCGCGCGACGTGTAATCGATGTCATACAAGTCAGGGTACTCAAAATAGGCATGACCCATTTCGTGTGCAAAGACGCCGCAAGTCATGTCGCCGACAGTCGTCCAATACTCCGGCATTATCGCGTAGCGCGACAGCCATTTGCCGTCCTTCGATTTCGGGGTGATGCCCCAGGCATGCGACCAAATATCAAAATCGCTGCCGGTCAGTTCCGCGCCGGGGCCGGTATGCACCAGCATCACGGCATCAACGTAACCGTCCCCATTGTTATCGTAGTTGGCGAAATTGACAACGGGATCAACCAGATCGATCACATCTTCGAACAGCTTCTGCGTGTTCTGCGGATAGGAACCGAGGCCGTTATTGCCGTTGCAGTAGTAAGCGTACGTTTGCGGTGCCGTCTGCCAGTCGATCGTCGACGGATAATTGACGGTCACCACGTCGAACGAGCCATACGAGACTTCATTGTAATAGTGCTTCACTGTGCCTTGATAACTACCGAAGATCAGGCTGTCGAACGAGACCGCAGTAGCCTGCGCCGCCTTGTCCGAAAACTCGATTAGGATGCACAGAATATTGCCGGTCGCTGTTGGGGCTGCACCGCCGAACCGCAGCGGGGCGCCGAAACCACGCCCGTCCGGCGATCCGGCCAGGGGAGTCGGCTGCGGACACACTCTGTGCAACGGCGACAACTCCGGCCGTCCGTCACGATCCTGGCTCTCCAGCAAGCTGGGGTGCGGCGGCATGGCGTCGACACCGGAGGCGATCAGCGCGCCGATCAGCAACAGGCCGAGCATCAGAAGCATCGATTTACGGATTTTCACGGGATCCTCCTTAGCTAAAACTCAAGTATTGTCGAGAATGCCAGCTTGGCGCCATTGCCGTCCCACGGCTGCAGTTTCGCCGAGGACGCGTAAGCCAAGTCCATATTGACCGGACCGAAATTCAAACCCAGCCCGAGCCCCAGTGAGAAGTCATCCACCCCACCAAACGCCATGCCGGTGCGCAGCTCCAACAGGCCGGCCAGCGGATACTCGCATCCCGCCGCCAGGCGCGGAGTCTTCGAAATGAAGACGGCGTCGGTAAAGCCCTGCCGCAGGCTAACGGCCGTCAGGATTTTGCCGAAATGCCGCGCCGCACCGACCTCTACTTCGACTGGCGGTCGGGTGGTGTAGGAGACCAACGACGATTTGACCTCGTCGCTCACGACAATCGTGTCGTCGTCAGCGTTGTCGATGGTCATGTTATCGATGTGAAATGTGTACTCGGTGTGCTCGACTTCCTTCGTCCAGTTCATCCGGCCGATCATGTTGCGCACGGCAATGCCGTACTGTGCAAAAGCTCCCTGCGCCGCGAAGCCCAGATCGAAGGCATAGCCGCTGCCGCCGGTGGAACTGATCGTCTTGAGACCGCCCTCGCCGTCGATGCCGCTCGCCAGCGTCACCGCCTGCGCGGTCAGTTCTGTCGCGGCGAAGTAGCCCAGCCCTTGCAAATACTTGAGCGTACCGCCCACGGCAAAGTCGCGTCCAAAAATCCGGCCGGCCGGCCGCGCGTACGATAGCCCGATCGAAGCCGCTGCCCAGGACTCGCCGTCTGAGCCGGCAACCGTCACCACTTGACCGATCTTGTTGCCCATCAGGGCTAACTCGATCGGATCTTTCGAGAGGTTACCGCGGCCGCCGCCGATGACTTCGGCATTGATCGCCAGCGTCCCGACAGAGAACGACATCGTTCCGGCTGTGGCGGCTGCATCAAACAGCAGTCCCTCGGTTGGGATCTTGTTCAGAATGTCGCGCTTGTCGCTCTCATCAAGGTATTCGCCGTTGTACTTCTTGTAGTCCGACAGCGAAAACGCGTTGTTCGCCGCATACCCGGCCACCGAAATCAGCTTCAAGGAACGCGTCTTTTCGCGCGCCAATGCCAGGTTGGCCGGATTCAGCAGGGCGCCGTCACTGTTGGCCGACAACAGAAAATAGCTATCCGCCATTCCCAGCGACCGTGCGCTGCGTGTCGATTGACCGCGGGCGCTCAGGCTGAGGATCAGCGCCAGCACGATGGCCGACAACACCAGCAACCCCAGCTCGGTCGCTGAGAGCGAGCGTTTCGCTGCGACCGCAATCGCTTTGATTTTGTTTCGTTTCATTAAAAATCCTCCCCGCCGACGCGCGCCTGGATCTCCAGAGTTCCTGATATCGTGAGGTAGTCGTTGGCGCGGATGCGCACGACCTGACCGTTCGTTCCGGCAATGACGAGCACCGGAGCGACATAAAGCGTGCGGTTGGCAAAAACCCCCAGATCCTCCTGCGTCAATTCGATGTCATTGTCACTGCTCAACGCCTGGGTCACCAGACCGTTGCCGTCCACCGGCGCCATCGTAAACTCCAGTGGCCCGATCACGACCTGCGGCTGCGCCAGAACGTCGTCCGGATTGGCGGCGATGTGGATTTCTATCGTAGCCCCCAACGGCAGATGATTCGTGATCGTGCCTTGGAAGTGGCCGCTGTGTAGCCGGTCGGCCCGATCAGAAATCTCTTCGTCGACCTTCAGTTCGTTAAGGTCGCCATCGACCGTCGCCGCCGTCAGGCTGAACGCCATCGGCGCCGTCAACCGCGCCGTTGCGGTGATATAGTCAGCAGCGGAGAAATCAACCGTGGTAACGCCGTCGCCCAGGAGCGTGATGCCCGCCACGCGAATCTGGTCCGGGAGCGGCGAGAGCAGATCAGCCACTTGGTCGGAATAGATCTCGCTGACGGCGGCGCTCTGCGTACTTCCCGAAGCGATTGTACCGTTCACCGTCAGCGACTTGCCGTTGGAGGCGTTCAACGCAAGTTCGATATCGCCGGAAAGCTCGCTCCGATTGGCAATGGTGATGACGAGTTCGACCAGTTCGAGCGACGCCGTCTCAAAACCCGTCGGCACTTCAATGCCTACGTCGGTAGCGTCCCACTCGACTTGCGTCGGTGGTACGATGCCGGTTGCTTGCGCGATCTCGATGGCGTCGACACTGAAGTGGATATCGAAACGATCGTTCTCGTCGATCGAAACGTAACCGCCGTTGCTGCTGGGAATCTGCGCTTCGATTCTGGCCTGCAGTGAATCGTCAACCGGAATCAACGTCCAGCCCGCCAAATCGAGCTGGTATTGTTGCTGTGAATGCGCCGCCGGATTGATCGTGAATTGCAGTGGCTGCCCGCCAGTGGTCAGCTCGGGAACCGTCACCGTCAACTGCGCGCCCAAAGGCAGATTGTTGACCGCCACAAAGTGCAATTGCCCGCCGGCTAACCGTGCCGAGTGAATCTCTACTGACTCGTCGAGCCCGATCCGTTGATCAAGCTCCGTCTCGAATTCCGCCACGGCGCCGGTAATCGACCTGACATAGATCTCATTGCCGAATTGCAGCCGAAAATCGATCGCGCGATCGGCCAGCGACAGCGCCGGACCGCCCGGCGTGTGAAAATAGACGTCAAAATCCGCGTCCGCCGCGAGCGCCTGCTCGTCCAGCGAAAACTGCTGAGTGTGGCTGGCGTTATCCGCCAACCCCCCCGGCGCCACGAATCGAGCGATCAGTGCATGACTCACCGGATGACGCAGTTCGCCGGTCAGCGAGTCCAGGTCAAATCCAGTGTTGTTGGTCGCCGTGATTGATAGTGTCCCCTGGTCAACAACCGCCTCCGTGAAGGAGTCTGCCGGACCAAACTCGGTGGCGACCGCCATGCCGGTATCCGGGACCTCGCCGAGGACAAGCGACATGTGATCGGCCAGGTTGATACTTTGCGTCAAATCCGCCGGTTGCGCCATTCTGATTGAACCGACAGCTTTGGCGTAGTCGTCCGCGATCGGATCGACCTCCAGAATCGATTCCAGCCGCACCGTATCAAGCTGCTGCATTACCTGGAAAATGTTGTTGCCGAGACTGTCGGTGGTGATATTCGCACTGGCGAGTTTGTCGAACAGCTCGCCGGACGTGAATGTGCGGTTGATTAATGGCACCGTCAGCGTGGTATCCCAGCTGGGGGCCTTCGGTGCTTCAATGCCGCAGCTGACCACAAGGGCCGCCGTCGCGATCAACAGCGCGCCAACAGCCAGCAGCCGGCCTCGGGCCGTCTTTTGCTCCTTCATCGGTTTGTTACCTCCCCAGAACAGGTGATTTGCCTGCTGATTGGCGCAATCGACGTGCCGACAATTAGGGCCGCCCTAACTTGGCGATCCTGTTGTGATTAAGCAGGATCGGTGCACTCTGAAACGGTCGCTTTTGCGGTGGATTGTGGGATTCAACCGATAGGTACGCGGGTAGGGAAGATGGCATATTTCGAGCGATGGTGATGCCCGGCAACGGACTGGCGAATGCCGCCGCGGGCACTTATTCGCTTGCCTCAGGCGGGCAACGTGAGGTATTATATTTTTCTTTGTTAGATTGCGACCGCGCCGATTGGCGCCAACGGAGGAATAATGATTTCAACCAGCGATTTTCGAATCGGTATGAAGATTGCCATCGAAGGAGAACCCTATTACATCATCGACTTTCTGCGCTCGCAGACCGGCCGCGGCCGCGCCAACGTTTGGACCAAGTTGAAAAATATCAAGACCGGCCAGGTCGTGGAGCGCACCTTCGCCTCCGGAGAAAATTTCAATATCCCCGACTTCGAGCACAAGAAAACTCAGTATCTGTATCACAGCGACGACGAGTACTACTTCATGGACGCCGCTACTTACGACCAGTTCTTCCTGACCAAGGAACAATTGGAGGGCTACGCCGACTACCTCAAAGAGAATGCCGAATACACGATCCTCTACTTCGAGGGCCGGCCGATCAACCTCGACATGCCCACTTCGGTCATCCTCAAGGTGATCGAGGTCGAGCCGTCCGTTAAGGGTGATACCGTCTCGAACGTGACCAAGAACGCCAAGGTCGAAACCGGTTTGGATGTCCGCGTGCCGCTGTTCATCAAGGAAGGCGACATGATCAAGATCGATACGCGTACCGGCAAATATCTCGAGCGCGCGTAGGAGCGGCGCTTGAGCGACTACGTTGGCGGCGTCGATGAGTCCGGCAAGGGCGACTATTTCGGCCCGCTGGTGGTGGTGGCGGCAGCGATCAGCGTCTTGGAGCGGCCGCTGCTCGATGAACTCAATGTCCGCGACTCAAAACTGCTTTCCGACCAGCGCGCGCTCACTGTGGCCGCACGGCTGCGGCGCGACGTGCCGCACGCCCTCGTCGTAATTATGCCCGCCAAGTACAACGAGCTCTACGCTCGCATCGGCAACCTTAACAAACTGCTCGCTTGGGGGCATGCCCGCGCCATCGAAAACCTGCTGGAAAAGGTCGATTGTTCCCGGGTTGTCAGCGATCAGTTTGCTAAGGCCCATGTGCTCAACGGCGCATTGATGGAGAAGGGGCGCAATGTCGAAATCGTCCAACGGGTACGCGGCGAAGCCGAGCCGGCCGTCGCGGTCGCTTCGATCATTGCCCGTGCGGAATTCCTCGACCGCCTGCAACGACTTTCAGCGGAATTTGCAATCGCACTGCCGAAAGGCGGCGGCGCCATCGTCGACGAAGTCGGCGCTCGATTCGTCCGCCAACACGGCGACATGAAACTGGCGGACGTCGCCAAAACGCACTTCAAAAACACGAGCAAGATCCATGCACGACTGGGCCAGACTGCTTGAACCGCTGCGCGCCGATCGCACTAGCGGCTCGTCGCAATTGTACCAACAACTCTTGAGCATCCTGACAACCGCGTTGAATCAGTCGGAGTTGGTCGGCGCCAACCTGGTTGAACTGCCGGCAGCGGTCACTGCAACGCGTCGCGAAATGGCCTGTTTCCATTACGCCGGCGCAGCGCTAGCCGCCGCTGTCACTGGCGGTGGCGGTAGCGACCTCACGGCTCACCTGCGCGAACTCTTGCAGCGCCTGACTGCTGACCATCAGCTGGCCCGCACTCAAATCGTAAGCCATTTCTGGCCGATCGGCTCCAACTGGGAGGCGATCATGCTGCACAGCAATTCCGGCATCCTCGAACAGGCCGTGACCGAGATTTTCAATCGCAAGACCAGAATCTTCTTGTCTGAGGCGCGCCCTGATGTCGAAGGTCTGCGCTTGGCCACCAAGCTGGCGGCTGATAAATTCGCCGTCACCATCTTTCCCGATGATGCCCGCCTCACCTTCCTGAAAGAGGTAAACGCCGTCCTGCTCGGTGCCGACTGGATCGCCGAAGCCGATTTCACGAACAAGGTTGGCACGCATGCCCTCTGCCGCTTTGCCGCCGACCTGCGCCTGCCGGTCTATGTTCTGGCTGATCGCAGCAAGCTGGCGCCGGCACATCTGCGGCCGTCGCGCCATGAATCGGCCGTCCCGATCGCCGACCGGATTACCCGCATCGACCGGCTTTTCGAAGAAACCCCCAATCGCCTGGTCACCAGCTTTGTCACCGATCTCGGCGCCTTGTCGCCGGCGCAGCTTCCGGCGGCGATCCACGAGAATCTCAGCAAGTTCTGACCGCCGCCCCGGCGGTAATCGTTAGCTTCCAATTGTCGATACATTGAGTACAGGGGAGAGCATGCCTCTCAAGGAGGAGAACTGTGACTGAATATCTGCTGCTGATTGTGCTCATCGTATCGACCTTCGGCTTCTCGCGTATCCGCCAGACGTTCTTTGCCGAGGTGCCCGCAACCTACAACAAATTGATGATGGGACAGCTCTTCTGGCTGGTTGCGCTGTTCATCCACGTCTGTGTACGCGCCGGCTGGGTGGCCGAAATTGCTTACCTGATCACACCAGCAGCCGTGATTACTGCGGAAGCAGTCTGTCTGGCGGCTGGCGCGATCGTCTTCGGTTCGGGACTCTATGACTGGCTGACCGCCATCGCGGATACGCGCCATTCCGCGGCTCTCGTGCAATCGCAACTGGCTCTGATGCACGAGCTGTCCGCCTCACTGCACATCTCCGTTGCGCCAGCCGAACGAGCCGCACAAATCGCCGCCACGCTTACAAAATTCCTCGACTGCCGACCGGCACTTTGGCTGAAGCTGTCACCCGGCGGCGTCGTCAACTCTCCTGCCGCTGCCGGCCTCGATACGGAACTCCTCTCGCGACGGCTCATGCCATACCGGCAACTCCTCGATTCCGCCAATTTCGTCTTCGTGTCGGACGGATTGCGTGATAACGCGTGTCCCGCCGTTGTCATGCCGACCGGTCGCGAAGGCGATGATCTCACCCTGGCGCTCCTGGAATGGGATAGCAGCGAATTTCCCGGGGACCGTCAGATGGCACTTCTGCAATCGGCGAATAGGCTGTTCGGCATGCAGCCGGCGACGGGCGCCGGCGCTCCCCATCGCACCCTCAATGCCTGCCTGGCAGAACTCCGCCGTGAACTGGGGGATGCCGAGTTGTTGGAGGACAAGCTGCTGCTCATCTACGATACCCTGCGGCGCTCTCTCTCGTTCGACCTGCTGCGTATCGCTGTCTTTGATCCGCGCGGATTCCAGGTGACGCAGTATTGCGTCGGCAAGGGCCGCAACCTGATCAGCGAACGCAACAAATCGATCGCAACTCACTCGACCCAGCTTGGCCGCGTCTTCGCCAGCCCACAACTCATCGCCGCCGACGACCTCGCCCGCAGCAATTTCGAAGATGACCGTTGGCTCAGTTCGTGCGGCGTCAACTACGCGCTCACTTTCCCGGTCTTGCACAACAATCTGGTTATTGCCGCGATCACACTCGCCTCCGAGTCCCCGACTTTGCCGTATCAGCTGGGCGAACAGATCGCGGCCGACCTGATTACCACCCTGGCGCCGGCGATCCGCGTCGACCAGCTGAACCATCAACTGGTGACACTCAATCGCCAACTGCTCGATCTGACCGGCGCGCTGCGCATCGTCGCTCAGGAGAAGACGCCTGATCGCCTCCTGGCCGAATTGATGTCGCTCCTGGTCCACAAGCTTCCCGCCACCTTCTGCCGACTCTGGCGCTACGACCATCGCGCCGATACGATCGAGCTGGTCGGCGAATCGGCCAGCCACGACGTCTCCGCGCAGGCCGCTGCGGTCACGAGCGTCCCGCTAAACACGGCGCGCTGGCATAATGCTGCCGTCCAGCACGGGCGGTTGATCGTGATCAATCAGCGCGAGGAACACATCAGCATGGATGACGGCGAAATCTCCCTGACCACGGTTGCCGGCGTGCAGTCGGCCCTGATTATTCCGATTGTCGCCAACAGCCGCGTCCTCGGGCTGCTGACGGTTTCGGAGTTGCGCTGTTGGGAGCGCAGCCACTTTTCACTCGCGGATACGCTGTTTGCGCGCGGTATGGCCGGTGTGATGGCGCATGTCCTCGAACGAATTGGCGATACCCTGCAGGTCGATGCTTTGCGTCGCCGCGTCAACCAATTGGAGCGGACGCAGACCCTCGGCGAGGTCTTCGTCGATCTTCCGGTCCGGCTGGCCACGCCGCTTACCTCGATCATGGCCCGGACCGATCATCTCATCACTACCGTTGGCGTGCGCGACGAGGATGCCTCGACCAATCTGGTCGCCATCAAGCGGCAAGCGGAAAAGATCGTCAAGGAAGTCCGCGCAATCCAGGAGGCACGGCGCGGCGATCCGGTCGGCGTGTAAGGAATGTCTTGGGCAATGCAAACGGCGAGTCGGAAGACCCGCCGTTTTTGTTTTGGGCAGATGTGGGATTAAACCGCTTGTTCGGATACGGCTCTCGGGTCTTTCCCGCGTTTCAGGACAATAATCGGCGCTTCTGTCGGGCAGCCCAGCCGGAAGGGAAACCAGTGGCCGACGCCGCTGGACGTGTACAGCTGTGAATTACCTTTCCGGTATTTGCCCCAAACATAGCGCTCACCGCCCCACTCGTTGAAAATCGGCTCTCCCATGAATCCGATCTGGCAGCCGTGAGTGTGCCCCGCCAGCGTTAAGTCCACGCCCTGCACAGCCGATTGGTCAAATCCGCTCGGCCGATGACTCATGATGATTTTGAATCCTTGGCCCGGAGCGCCGTTAAGAGTGCGCTCGACCGAAACACGCAGGAAGTCATCGACCGGCTCGCCCATCCGCCGCGGATCATCAGCCCCGCCGATATACAGGTCGGTCCGGCCGACCTTCAGCGTCACGCCGCGGTCGATCAGCATCGGCACGCTCGACCGCTCAAATTGCGCGATCACTTGCGGCGCACCCCGATAATAGTCGTGATTGCCCATCGAGGCGTAGGCGCCGTACTTCGTCTTGAACTGCTCGAACTGCCGCACACAGGTTGGTAGCATTGTCAAATCATCTGCGATATCTCCGGAAATCAGCATCAGGTGCGGCTGAAATGTCTCAGCCTTGAGCAAGAGCGCTTCCACATCGTCATTGTCGACGTACGGTCCCAAGTGGCTGTCGGAAAAGTGGAAGATCCGGAAACCGTCCAGATCCGGTGGCAGATCCTCGAAGTAGAACGGAATCTCGCGCACGTCGACGCCGGAGAACGCCTTGCTCATCCCGCCCGATCCCAACGCCACGGCACTTAAGGGGAAGAATGCCGCCGCAGTCTGTAGAACTAATCGCCGCTGCTTCGAGCCGGGTTCGTCGGAGGCGGCCGGTGCGCGCTTGGTCTGAATTCGCGCAATCCAGTATTCAATCGTGTTCAGGACTCCTGAAAATGGCAGCGATACCAACAAGGCAAAACTCAAGATCGCTGCAAGGGAAGTCGCGGTGGCGAAAATGTAGGTGAACGTCGGCGAGATCCGGAAGTACGCCACGATCGCCCAGCCCGCGGCAGCCGCCAGTGTGAAAAACAGCAAACCCAGCGACACCCGCTTGATCGGCCTCTTGCGCCACCAAATCGTATTCATCACCCGCAGCAGGATCACCTGTCCGAGGGCGAGCAATAACACGAATATTCCGGCGGCTACGGCTAACTGGAATTGCCTCATCTCACCTATGATAACCTGAAGTCATATTTGCGGTTCCCAAGGCCTCACTTTTGACGGCCCGGCGAACTTCGCTTTAACGAAGTCGTTGCTGCGGTCTTCTGTAGGCAGCTATCGGCTTGCGCTTCTCAAGAATATACGAAAATCTCTTCAGCGGGGGTTCGCTTGGCGGGGCGTTCTTCGACTAATAGTGCGCCAAATGCCCCGGAATGTATCGCTGCGGATCGGCAAAGCGCTCGCTCGCCATCACCAGCGAAGTCTCCTCGATGCGAAAACTGTTGTCCATCAACAACCGGACGATCTCGACATTCTCTCCAACCGCCTGAATCAACTGGCGAGTATGGCCGAGCACCAGACCGTAGTTCAAAGCGGAAATCAGGATCGGCTTCAGCAACTCCGGCCGTGACGCCGCGATGGGGCCGATCGAGCCGCCCTTGGTGACGACGCAGTAGCCAAGAATCCTTCGGCCCTCGAGGAACACCAGTGGATAGATCGTGTCGGTATCGCTCCACAAGAAGTGCTCCTCGGGACGGGCAATCCCGCGTACCTTGCGATCAAACGCTGTCAGTCGGCCGATCAACTTGTGGTCGATCTCGGTCACGACCCGTGCCGTACAGCCGCCCTTGATCGGCCGCGGCGGGCGCTTTTCGTCCCACTTACGCACCATCGCGATCAGCGGACTCTGTGGCGTCATGCCGTGCTTGCTGTAAATAGCGATCGCCTGCGGGTTGTAGGCAAACGTTGCCAATGCCCAGCGCTTGATCCCCCGGTTCCGTCGCCCGTAATCCAGCGCCCGTTTTAGCAGCCTGCCGCCGACGCCGGCGCTCTGAAACTCCGGCAGCACGAAGAGAAATCCCAGGTACCACTCGTTCTCACGAATCAGCGCCTGCGCATAGCCAATCAGCCGGTCCTGCTTGTCAAATGCGGCAAACGCGCCCTCCGGATCAGTCTTGATGAAGTGGGCCATCCAGGGATCAGGGCCGGTAATCTTGTACTTAATGCGCGCCATCCCCGACTTCTTGCGCAGATCGTTGAACGAAACCATGATCATTTTTTGCGCGGGAACCAGATCGCTCGCGCGGGCTGCTCGGTATGTAATCGCGGGTTTCTTCATGCTGTCAATCTCCGCGCTCCTCGCCGGGCTGTCAATCTAAAACAATCCGGCGCGCAGCCGCGAATTTCAAGGGGGAAACTCAGTTTTTAGTTTGACACTCCGGTCGCAACGGGGTAACTTAGAGGCTACTTTGGTTTATATATGCTAAGTGACCCCGTACTCGTCGTTAACCAGAACTACGAACCGTTGATTACCACCAGCGTCAAACGCGCCATTGTCATGGTATACATGGGGAAGGCTTCCATGGTGGAAGCGCGGCGCGGCCGCAAAATCCGCTCGATTTCGCGCGCCATCGACGAGCCATCGATCGTCCGCCTCGAGCTGTACGCGCGGGTCCCGTACCGACAAGTGATGCTGAATCGTAAGAACGTCATCAAGCGCGACAACGGCGTCTGCCAGTACTGCGGCACCACCGTGGGCACCATGACCGTTGATCACGTCATCCCCAAGTTGCGTGGTGGCGGCGATACCTGGGAGAATCTGGTCTGCGCCTGTGAGCGCTGCAACAACAAGAAGGGTAACCGCACCCCCGAGGAGGCCGGCTTGCCGCTGATCAACCGGCCGCGCAAACCGAGCCACCTCACCTTCATTCGCCAGCTGGTGCGCAAAGGCGATGAAGTCTGGAAGAAGTATCTCTTTGTCGGGTAATCAATCATCCATGAATCAGAAGAAAATCATTCTCTCCGGCATGCAGCCGACGGGAAAGTTGCATCTGGGCAATCTTGAAGGCGCGCTCGCCAACTGGGTGCGGCTCCAGCACGACTACCACATGTATGCCTGTATCGTCGATTGGCATGCGCTGACCGCCGATTACGACAAGACTGCCGACCTCGACGACAAGATCGTCCAGATGGCCATCGACTATCTCGCTGCCGGACTGGACCCTAAACTGTGCGCCATTTTCATCCAGTCGCAGGTCAAGGAACACGCCGAATTGCATCTGTTGTTCTCGATGATTACGCCGACCTCTTGGCTCGAACGCGTGCCGTCCTACAAAGAGAAGGCTGAGAAACTCGGGCTCGACAGCTACGGCTTCCTCGGCTACCCGCTCCTGCAGGCTGCCGACATTCTACTTTACCGCGCCGACTATGTGCCGGTCGGCAAAGATCAGTTGCCGCACATCGAATTGACGCGCGAAGTCGGTCGCCGCTTTAATTTCCTCTATGGCGACGTCTTTCCCGATCCCGACGCGCTCCTGACCAAAGTGCCGGTTGTGCCGGGAATCGACGGCCAGAAAATGAGCAAGTCCTACGGCAATGAAATCACCATCGCCGAGACACCGGAAGAAACCGCTGCCAAGATCAAGAAGATGTTTACCGATCCGCAGAAGCTGCGCAAGGGCGATCCCGGGCGCCCGGAAATCTGTCCCGTCTTCGCCTTGCATCAGCTCTATACTGCCAAAGACGACATCGACCGCATTGACCGCACCTGTCGCAGCGGCGAACTCGGCTGTGTGGCCTGCAAAAAAGAGCTTGCCGATCATGTAAATAAAGCGTTAGAACCGATCCGGGCGCGGCGGCGCGAACTCGAAGGCAATCTGTCCTTCGTCAACGATGTCCTCGCCGACGGCGCCAAACGAGCCCGGGAGCGGGCTCAGGAAACCATGGCGATTGTGCGCGGGAAGATGCATCTGCGATGACCGACGACAACCTGTATGACGATATCTCAGCGGTCGCGGAAAATGAGAGCTTCCCGATCAAGATCGAAGGCTTCGAAGGCCCGCTGGACCTCTTGCTCTACTTGATCCGCAACGAAGAGATCGACATCTACGACATACCCATCGCCCGCATCACCGGCCAGTATCTTGACTACATCAAGATGATGAAGCTGCTGAATCTCGAAGTGGCGGGTGAATATCTGCTGATGGCCGCCACGCTCATTCGGATCAAGGCGCGCCTGCTGATGCCACGCCATCCTGAACTCGAAGGTGATGATGAGGACCCGCGCGAAGAACTCATCATGGCGCTGCTCGAATACAAACGCTACAAGGAAGCCTCCGAGCAGATGGCTCTGATGGAAGTCCGCGAGCGGCAAGTGCTCAAGCGCGGTGATTTCTCCTTTCTCAGCCCGGAAGTCCGCGAGACGTTTACGATCGATGCCACGCTGTATGACCTCGTGCGCGCCTTTGCCGAGGTGATGAAATCCGCGGCCGACCAACCGACCCACGAGGTGGAGAATTTTGAGCTGTCGATCGAAGACCAGATCGAGTATATCCTCTCGGTCCTCGAACGCAAGGACGAGACCACTCTGACCGAACTGGTCGAGCGCAACCAGGCGCGGATCTACTACGTCGTGACGTTGCTGGCGCTGCTGGAACTGGTCAAACTGCAACGCATCGCCGCCCGCCAGCACCAACACTTTGGAGAAATCTATGTCGTCCGACTCTAATCCGCAGGGATATACCGAGGAAGAAATCAATCTGATCGAGGCGGTGCTGTTTTCGTCGCCGCGGCCGATGCCGACCGTCGAATTGAAGAAGCTTCTCTCCTCGCGCCACAAAGGCGGTGTCAAAGGCATCGTCGACAAGTTGAACGAGAAATACACGGCGAACAACAATACCTTCCGCATCCGTGAAATCGCCGGCGGCTTTCAATACTACCTGATTCCCGATTTTGCGGTGCAGGTTGAGAAGTACTTTTCGGTTCAGCGCGATCGCCGTCTGACCCCGGCCGGGTTGGAGACGCTCGCCATCATCGCTTACAAACAGCCGATCACCAAGGGCGAGATCGAACAAATCCGCGGTGTTGCCGCCGATGGTGTGGTTCAGACTCTGCTCGAACGGAAGTTGATCAAGATGGCCGGCAGGGCAGAGAAGGTCGGCAAGCCGCTCCTCTATGCCACGACACAGAAATTTCTGGAATACTTCGGCATTGCCGGCCTTGAGCAATTGCCGCGGCTCGCAGAGGTTGCCTCCCACAAGGTGCTGGCGCACCGCCAGCCCGAGCTTGAGCTGGGCGCCTCGACCGCAGATGCGGCGGATACTGTTACTGACTTGGCCGATGCCGCCGCCGACGCCTTGACGTCCCGCTACGATCTTGCGCCTGATGTCACCGATGAAGAAGACACCGCCGAGCTTGATCTTGATGAGCTGGACGGTGACCAGAACAACCCCAATAGCTGATCTTGCGCCTAAACCGTTACATCTCACTCTGCGGGCTCGCCTCACGTCGTGCGGCTGACTTGCTCATCGCCAGCGGCAAGGTTACAGTCAACGGGGAAACCGTCATCAAGCTCGGAACAAATATCGACGAGAACACCGATCAGATCACAGTCGACGGCAGACCGTGCGTTCGACCTTCGGAGCACGTATACTTAGCCCTATATAAACCAAAAGGTTACCTTGTTACCTTAAAGGATGACTTTGGCCGCAGGACGATCCGCTGGCTTCTGCGCGGACTCAAGCAGCGCGTCTACCCGGTCGGTCGGCTCGATCTTGATTCCGAAGGGCTGTTGCTGCTTACCGACGACGGCGAACTGGCTTTCCGCCTCGCCCACCCAAGCTACGGGGTCAAGAAGCTCTATCACGTCAGCGTGAAAGGTCGCCTCGGTCAGGAAGACCTGCGCCATTTCTTCGATGGAATCCAATTGGAGGACGGCCACATCGCAAAAGCCCGCGTGAAGATCCTTGAAAGCGAAGAAGATACGACGCTGCTGTCGATTGAATTGACCGAAGGACGAAAGCGTGAAATCCGCCGCATGTGCAAAATCATCGGGTTTCCTGTTATCGCCCTCACTCGCATCAAATACGACGAAATCCCCTTGACCGGCCTCGAGCGCGGCAAATGGCGCTTCCTGAGTCCTCACGAAGTCGACCGCCTCAAGAAAAAGGTCGGACTTCACTGAACCCGAGCGGTGACTTTTCTGTTGATTATCCGGCGATTATGTTTATTGTTATAAGGCTGTGCCTGAATTGCGCAAGGGATTGAACAAGTCACTGCAACAGCTCGTGATCGCGATCGACGGCCCGGCCGGATCGGGGAAGAGCACCACCGCCCGGGAAGTCGCCCGTCGCCTCGGATTGCTCTATCTCGATACCGGGGCCATGTATCGCGCGGTAACACTGAAGGCCCTGCGCCAGGGACTTGATCTGAACGATCAGGATCGACTTGTCGACCTGACGCGTTCGACTCGTATTGAGTTCAGAATCGTCGCGGGCAGCCAGCGGGTTCTTCTCGACGGGCAGGACGTCTCCTCCGAGATTCGCACACCGGAGGTAACCGCCGGTACGACGCCGGTCTCGCAACACCCCCAGGTGCGCGAGATTCTGGTCCGGCGGCAACAGGAAATCGGTGCCAGCGGCGGCGTGGTCGCCGAAGGTCGGGATACAACTTCAGTGGTGTTCCCGGACGCCGATCTGAAAATCTATATGCACGCGGATATTCGCGAGCGCGCCGTGCGCCGCGTCAAGGATATGAACGAGCTTGGCGTCACGACCTCGTCGCAGGAGCAAAGCGAACTGCTGGCGCGGCGTGATCACGCCGACTCGAGTCGCGCGGCTTCGCCGTTGACGCGAGTGGCCGACGCCATCGACCTCGATACGTCGCACCTGACTTTCGAACAGCAGGTGTGCAAAATCGTCGATCTGGCTCGCCAGGTCGCGGTCGATTGATTTTGGTGTACTGGCTGGTCCAGATCCTGATTCGCTGCGGAGCGCGCGGACTCCTGGGCTGGCGGGTAGTCGGACACGAACACGTCCCGCCGGGTGCGGCCGTGATTGCGTCGAATCACCTGTCCAACTTCGATCCGCCCCTGCTTGGATCGCTGTTGTCGCGCCGGTCTTACTATTTCGCGAAGATCGAGTTGTTCGAAAACCGGCTGATCGGCGCAATCCTGAAATTCTTTCATGCCTTTCCGGCACGCCGCGGGGAAGCCGATCGGACGGCTTGGAAAGTCGCTTTGAATCATCTCCGTCTGGGCGATCAGCTGCTCTTCTTTCCGGAGGGCACGCGCTCGAAGACGGGTGAGATACAACGGGCTCAACCCGGTATGGCGCGGCTGGCGCTCTCCGCCGGTGTGCCGGTAGTCCCGACGGCAATTGTCGGCTCCAACCGGCTGAAAGACGTGTTCTTTCGCCGCGCTAAACTGGGCATCGCCTTCGCCGAGCCGCTGGATGTCAGCCGCTTCACAGCCCCCGGCGGCGGCAAACCGCGATACGACGATCTGACTGAGACCGTCATGCGCGAAATTGGTCGGCTGAAGTCCGAATTGGAGAAGCTCTGAAGCGTCCCTGGGGCGCAACTCAGATAGTAAACGGTCGGGTCGAATCTCGACTACGGTCACGAGTAACTTTCACTACAGGAGGTGTCGTGCAGCCAACAAGCAAAAACAGCCCGGAAGGGTTAGCGATAGTTCGTAAGGAGGAAGACAGAAATGTCTGACGAAACCACAAAAACCACTAAGTTAACTTCAAAGACAGGAGGTGAGGCTCAGGACAAAAGGTCATCTTCGCGCGGCGCCAAAGGCGCCATCGTCAAGAAGGTCAGCAAGGCCGAGCAAAAGGGCACCTCGATGGTGACCACCTTGGCCCAGGAAGTCGGCTCCATCTCCACCGAACGCCAACGCCGCGTTTCCGAACGCGCCCAGAGTCGCTTCGACACCGGCGCCATGTTTGCCCATGTCGATGCCATCAAGCAGACCGAACTGGACGACGAGGAGTATTCGTCCAAGGAGTACGATGAACTGCTGGCGATGTACAACCACACGCTGCAGGACATCCGCGAAGGCGAGATCATCAAGGGCCGCGTCCTCGACATCACCCGCGAAGACGTGATTGTCGACGTCGGCTTCAAATCCGAAGGCATCATCCCGATCGAGGAATTCCCGGAACCGATCAACATCATGGTCGGTGACCAGATCGACGTCTACCTCGAATCGGTCGAAGATCAAAACGGCCAACTGATTTTGTCCAAGCAGAAGGCCGATTTCATGCGCGTCTGGGATCGTATCCGCGACGCCCACGACGCCGGCGAACTGGTCCAGGGCCGTCTCATGCGCCGCATCAAGGGCGGCATCGTCGTCGACCTATTTGGTGTCGACGCTTTCCTGCCCGGGTCGCAAATCGCCCTGCGCCAGGTGCCCGATTTCGACGAATTGATCGGCAAGACCCTGCCGCTCAAGATTATCAAGCTCAATAAGAGCCGCCGCAATATCGTCGTCAGCCGCCGCGTGGTCCTCGAGCACGAGCGTGAAGAAATGCGCAAGAAACTGCTCGAACACATCGAGGTTGGCCAGGTGCGTGAAGGCCAGGTCAAGAATATCACCGACTTCGGCGTCTTCATCGACCTCGGCGGACTCGACGGCCTGCTCCATATTACCGACATGTCGTGGGGCCGGATTTCCCACCCGTCGGAACTGGTGCAATTGGGCGATTCTATCAAAGTGAAGATTCTCGATTTCGATAAAGATACCGGCCGCATCTCGCTCGGTATGAAGCAACTCACGGAGTACCCGTGGGAGCGGATCGAGGAGAAGTACCCGGTCGGCAGCAAGGTGAACGGCACCGTCGTCTCCTTGACCGACTACGGCGCTTTCGTCGAGCTGGAGAAGGGCATCGAAGGCCTGATCCACATCAGCGAAATGAGCTGGACCCAGCACATCAAGCACCCTTCGAAGATCATGAACGTCGGTGATCGCCTCGATGCCGTCGTCCTGGCTGTCGACAAGGAGAATGAGAAGATCTCCCTCGGCATCAAGCAGATGGAACCTGATCCGTGGACCATCCTCGACCAGAAGTACCCGATTGGTTCGAAGGTGCGCGGCAAAGTGCGCAACTTGACGACCTTCGGCGCCTTCATCGAACTCGAAGAGGGTATCGACGGCCTGGTGCACATCTCCGATATGTCGTGGAATCGCCGCATCCAACATCCTTCGGAAGTCATGAAGAAGGGACAGGAAGTGGACGTGATCGTGCTCAAGATCGACCGCGCCAATCGCCGGATCTCGCTGGGCTACAAGCAGCTCTTTGACGACCCGTGGCCGTCGTACGCGCTGAAATACGGCATCGGTACCGAATCGGTCGGCATCATTACTCGTGTGCTTGACCGTGGCGTCATCGTCGAACTCGGCAACGAGGTCGAAGGCTTTGTGGCCACCCATCATCTGGGCGTGCCCGACCTGACCAAGCCGGGCGATGCCTTCAAGGAAGGCGACGAAATCCCGTTGAAGGTGATCGAATTCGATCAGACTCAGCGCAAGATCGTCCTTTCCGTTGACGACTACTACAAGGGCCGTGAACACGCCGAGTTGGAGGCCTTTGCCGCCAAGCACCCGACCATCACGACCTCGCAGATGGCTGCGGCGCTCGAAGATGCCGGCATGGAAAACACCGGCTCCGGCGAGGCCGCCGCGCCCGAAGCGTAGGCTGCCCCCATCGTTGTGTCCATTCCAGCGGGCGCGATCGACATCGCGCCCGCTTTCTTTTGCCCCAAAACAGCTGCCGCAATTTGTATTGGACAAGCGGCTTCGTTTCCTGTACCGTCACCCCAATGCAACGATTGCTCGCCGTACTGATCGCCGCAACTGGTCTGCTTCTCAGTGCCTGCGCCTCCGAACGTAAATCGGAAATCGCCCAGAGCGAATGGGAAAAGGTGATCGCATTGCGCGGCGAGGCTCGTGATTTCCTGCGCGAATTGCAGAAAAACGAATTCAACAGCCGCACCGGTGCCGGTCCCGACGAGCGCGCCGACATCTTCGCGCGCTATCAGAATCTCTTTTCGGAAGCCAACATCGAACTCCTGCAGCGGGTGGAGGATAGTTTCGAACCCGGACCGGACGAACGCAAGTTCCGTCGCCTCCGCCTCTTTCTGATCGAATCGCGCATTCGCGCCGCCTTGTTACCGGAGAGACAGTACTTGGAAGAAATGCTGTCCGGCTACCGCTTCAACCTCAATGATCGAACGTATTCACTCCCTCAGGCCTCGCGCGTGTTGGCGGAATCCCCCGATCGTACTTTGCGCGAGCAGCTCTACGAGAATCTTCTGCCGCTGTTGCAGCGCGAAAACGCCGTACGGCGGCGGGTGCTCGAACTCACCGATTCTGCCCTCTACCACTTCGGCTACGGCTCGATTCTGTCGTTCGTGGAAGAGAAGCTCGATGTCGACTATGCCGCTCTGGCCACCCAGGCCCAGGAATTCTTGACTGCCAGTGACTCGCTCTTTCGCGCCCTGGCCGAAGATCTAGTCCCGCAACTTGCCGGCATCAAACTCAACAATTTGCGTGGCTACGATATTGCCTACCTGATGAACGCCGATCCCCTGGGAGCGCTGTTTCACCCTGATTCGCTGCCACCGATTGTAGCTCGCACGCTCAGGGCCTGGCATCTGCCGCCGGACACCCTTATCCTCATCCAAATTGTTGTCGACAGCTCTGATTTTGGCGGTCGTTCTTCAACCTACGCAATCGCGCCGCCCAGTGACCTTCGTATCATCGTTACTTGTCCGCGCGGTTCTGCACATTTTCACGAGTACTACCACGAACTTGGCCACGCGCTCGGCTATCTCTACTCACAGGAGCGCGAGTTGGAGCTGGCGCAGCTTGGCAGCGTTGCCGTCAGCGAGGCGTCCGCCTTCGCGCTCGAAGACCTCTTGTTGGAACCGCGCTATCTCACCGAGACCTTGACCATGGCGCCTGCCGCCGCCCGCCGCTACGTCCGCTTGGCCGCATTCCAGCGCCTGCTGTTGTTGCGGCGTCTCTGCGCCGACGTGCTCTTTGAACAAGTGCTGTTTTCTGAAGCTGAGAACATCCAGGCGGAATACGAGCAATCGCATCGACAACTCTTCGGATTTGAATGGAGTGCCGTCGACCGTGAAATGTATCTACGCGGTATTGGCGAGGAAACTGCCGCCGAGTACCTGCAGGGACTCGGCTTGGCGGCCGCTCTGCAAAACTTCGCTACGGAAAATCTCGGCGACGACTACTTCCGCCAGCCTGACTACGGTAACTTGTTGAAGGAATTCTGGTCCTTCGGCCGCCGGCTCAGCGCTAGTCAACTATCCGTCCAGCTCGACTTGGGATCGCTCGACCCCAACACGACATTGAAACACCTGCGCCGACTCACTCAACCGTAGTCTGCCGCTACGAATTCGGTCGTCCACGGCGCTCGACACTTAGTTCCTTCCACCAAGAAAATCTTTCCTCGCCGTCGCCTTTCATCTCATCTCTCGCAATCGACGCTCACGACTAAAGCCTTACCTTGCAGAAACTTGCGAGTTCGCCGGCAGGTTTGGCATCCCCCTTGCATCTTCGCAGAGCGGCAGAAAAGCATTTGTCGCTTGAATAGGAGCAGACATGCCGGAAAAAGAACAAGAACAAACACCGCAAGCCGAGCCGACACCAAAGGCCAAAGCCGGCGGCAAGTCGCATCTGGCGCCGATCGCCGGCGGACTGATCGTCTTTGTCGTGTTTGTGATCATTTTCTCCCTGAAATTCGGGGTCTTCAGTTCCACCAACGTCAAACCGTCAGCGCAATCAATCGAACCGGCGGCGACCGCAAGCGACTCTGTGGCTCAGGAACCGGACAACTCCGAAGAATCCACCGGCGCCAGCGCCTACGACGAGCTGTTTGACGGCTTCGACGGCGGTTCCACTGAAACGCAAGTCACCGACTCGGCGATGGTGCGCGATTCGCTCCAGAAAGTCCAGTGGTACGAAGAACAGCGGCAGGAAATCGACCGCAAGGTGGCTCAACTCAACGTTGAACGCAAACAACTGGAACAACTCAAAGCCCAGGTCGAAGCCCTGCTTGACCGCAAGAAAGCTGCGGAAGAAGGCAATATCACCCAGATGGCCAAGCTCTATGAAGGCATGGAAACTTCCGCGCTCGTTCCGATCCTGGCCAACCTTGAAGATGCTCAGGTCAGCATTCTGATCAGCAAGATGAAGAAGCAGAAGGCTTCCGAAGTGCTCGGCCAGCTCCCGCCGGAGCGCGCCGCGCGCATCACCCAGTATCTGATTTCGATGAACAACTAAGGACGAAATGAATCCGCTGCTCGACATATTGACTCAGGTCCCCGCCACTGCGAATGCAGCCAACGCGGCAGCGCCGTCAGCGCAGGCCGGTGTCGTTCCCGCAGGCTTGTTCGCGTTGGCCTTGAACGCTGCCGTGCAGCAGTCAATCGTCCCGGTCAATGCCGACGGCACGACCGCTGCGCTGCTGACTCCGGCACTTGCCGAGCAAACCGTCGCATCGGAACAGCCGCATTCGCCAACAGAAGTCGACCCGCAACCACACTTGGCGGTTCCTCAGTCTGAACCCGCGGCCGTCAATGCCACGGTTTATACCGGTCCGCCGCTCCTTGCGTTGTTGGATCCGAACACCGCCATCACCTCGCCGCAAGCATTGCCAAATCAGTCGAATCGACCGGCGCATCAAGACGCAGTCGTTGCTGATATCGTGACTCCGCTTGCCGATCAGCAGTTGGCCGTGATGCTCGTCGAAATGCTCGGTCAGCCCGCGCAAGTCCCGAGCCAGACCGCGGTCGCTGTTACGCTGCCATCAACCGTTGATGTCAAAGTTGATCAGCCGATCACCGCTCAAGAATTGGTGGCCGCATTAACTCAGCCGACTCCAATTGCCGACACCGACGTGGCATTGTCTGACGCACCTCGCGTCAGTCGGTTCGTTGCAGGCTCGCAGCCGGCGGCTGTTCATCAACTGAAATCCCAGTTGCAGCAGCTATTTCCCGAGCTTCGCATCCAGTCGCTGGATGGACATCTGCAGACCGACGCCACAGTCAAACTTCAGCCGGAAACCGCGGCAAAAGATCCCACTATTCAGCCGACGGTCGCGGAGTTTGCGGCCCTGCCGCTGCCGTTGCGTGGTCATTCGGTGGTCAACCTTGCCGGTCACAAGAAGAGCGGTCAACCATCGGCACAGCCTGTCGCTGCAGTTGGATCGCAACCGCCAACTTCCGAAGTGGGGGCAGAGGCGGCCGTTGCGAAGCCCGCGCCGGCACCGCTGTCCGAGACAAGCCCGAAACCATTGCCCGGCGCCGAAGCGATCCGTCCATCTGAGATGCTTAAACAAGATCTGACTATCAGTGCCGGCACCGGACAGAGCACCTTTGCCGCAGTCGACAAATTGCCGGCCGAAGATCACGGCCAAGTGCCGAATACCGCGGCCATCGAGATTCCTGACACCGAACGCGTCCACGTTTCGCTCAAGCGCGTCCAGATCGAGACTCTGATCAAGCGCGGCGAGATTAAGCTGCAACTCCAACCGGAGCACCTCGGAACCGTCAAAGTGCGCCTCGTTACGACGCCGCATGAGACCTCGGCGCGACTGGAGACCTCCAGTGACGATGCCCGCCGCCTGGTTGAGGCCAACCTGCCGCAGCTGCGCGAGAGCTTTGAACGCGCCGGGCTCAAGCTGAATCAAATCGAAGTTATCGTCAGCGAGGATGCCCTGTCGCGGCATTCGCAGGCGTTTGCGCGCCAACCCCGGCAGCCACGCCGCCAATTCGTTCCGGCAGCGGTTGCCGAAAGCCCGGCCGCCGTGACCGTGACGACGGGTCTAACGGCCTTAGTCAATGGACTCAACCTGTTAGCGTGAGATAGCCATGGAACCGCAATCAGTCAGCTCGATCCTGCAGCCGCAAGTGACGGAATCGACCTCTACCAAGAAAGAGACCCTTGGCAAGGAGGACTTTCTGAAGATGCTGACGGCGCAGATGAAGTACCAGAATCCGCTCGAGCCAATGAACGACGCGGAGTTCATCGGACAGATGACCCAATTCTCGTCGCTCGAGCAACTGCAGAACATGAACGATCTGCTGTCGCAGAACACGCAGTGGAACATGCTTCTGTCGCAGACCATCAATAACACGATGGCCACCTCGCTGATCGGCAAAACGATCACGGCTGACGCCAGCGTCACGACTGTCGGCGACGAGACCGTCAGCCCGATCACCTTCTCGACCGGTGTCTTCTCCCTCAACGGCACCATCACGATTTACAACGATGCTGGCGAAGTCGTCCGCACCTTGTCGGTCTCTCAACTCGGTCCCGGCGAGCACAGCATCGCCTGGAACGGCCGCGATGCCAACGGCAACGAATTGGCCACGGGCAATTACGGCTTCCGCGTCGATCTGCGCGATGCCAAGGGCCAGTCGGTCCCGGCCTCAAGCTTCACCCGCGGTGTGGTCGAAGGCGTCGAGTATGTCGACGGCCAGGCCTTCCTGCTGATCGATGGCGGCATGATTCCGCTGGCGCTTGTTCGCCACGTGGCAGGAGGATAGACGATGACTGAATTCTTGAATGCCGTTCCGCAAGTTCGTCCGAACCCGTCGCAACCGGCCGCAAACCCCGTTTCTCGGTTTCAACCGGCGGACGGCGACGGACTGACTTTCTCCAAACACCTGAGCGAACGCATCGAGCGTCGCCAACTCGAGATGTCGCCCGATCGCATGTCCCGTCTTGCGGATGCCGTCGATCGCGTCGCCAGCAAAGGCGCGCGCGATTCCGTCGTCCTGCTCGACGACCTCGCACTTTTAGTCAACGTGCCGTCGCGCACGGTCTTGACAGCCATCGCCACCTCGCGCATGAAGGATGGCGTGTTTACGAATATCGATTCTGTGGTCTTAGGATAGAAACAAATGTGTACAGGCCGGACCTCCTTTGAGGAAGCCTGGATATGGAGGTTATGAAACTATGTTAGCATCACTCTTCGCCGGTGTCGCAGGCCTGAGAAATCATCAGGTGCGGATGAACGTCATCGGGAACAACATCTCGAACATCAATACGGTCGGCTTCAAGTCGGGCCGTTCAATTTTCCAGGAAGCGCTGGTGCAGACCCTGCGCGGCGCCGGTCGCCCCTCGGCCGTCTCCGGTGGTACCAACCCGGTCCAGCTCGGACTCGGCATGAATGTCGCCTCGATCGATAATCTGTTCACCCAGGGCGGTCTTGAGCTGACTGGGCAGATCACCGACATGGCGATCCAGGGCAACGGCTTCTTCATTCTCTCCGACGGCAACTCCAAGTTCTATACCCGTGCCGGAGCGTTCGGCTTCGATGCCAACAGCTTCCTCGTGAATCCGGCCAATGGCCTGTACGTGCAGGGTAAGATGGCGGATGCCTCGGGGCAGATTCCGTCGACGGCCACCGTCGGCAATATCAAGCTGCCGTTCGGCCAGCAGGATCCGGCGCTCCCGACTTCGCGCGTTGAATACGGTAACAACCTTGACGCCTCGGCGACCCGCTCCGATGCCAGCCTGACGGAGGGCGCTCCGGTCACCAACAACCTGTCGTTGGTCTCGGGCGTTGCCCGTGATGGCGCCGGCGGCACGCATGTTATCACCGTTACCGGCAACCAGGCCACCTTTTCCACCGCTGTCGGCAACAACATCCCGAACGATGTTCTCGACGGAAGTGAGACCCTGACCACGCTGGGTGTGACCTCGCCGACTCTGACGTTAACCGTCGACGGCGCCACACCGATCACAATTACGGGCCTGACCCTCAATTCGACCATCAATGAGCTGGTCGCTGCGATCGACTTGATCGACGGCGTCGATGCTCGCATTGTCGGTGGGGAAGTCGAGATTTCCCGCACCAAGGCCGGGACCGGCTCGACCTATAACGTCGTGACCAACACGGCCGTCGCCGGGGATATCGCCAACCGCGTCTTTGGCGCCGCGGCCGGAGCTGCGTTCAGCGTCAATAACGGCCTTGATCACACTTTTGCCGCGACTGACACCTTCACACCTTCCGTCGGCGGCGCGAGCGTGACGACCAACCTCGGCATCTCCGTCTCCTCCAGCAGCGGATTGGCGACCGGTGTGACCGGCTTGGGCGGTGGCGGAGTGACGGCCAGTACCGGCGATGCCGGATTAATTGCCGGAAGCGCATCGATCACCACGGCCGACACGTCGAAAGCCACCTCGCTCACTGTCTATGACTCGCTCGGCGGCACTCATACTCTGATGACGAACTTCATCAAGTCCCATGAACCGAACAAGTGGTATTGGGAAGTGACAATGCAGGGCGGCGAGACTATCCAGACCGGTGGCTCCGGGACCGTGACCTTCAACCCCGACGGTTCGCTGTTGCGCTGGGCTTATGACGGCGGCGCGACCAACCTGCAGTTTGACCCGAATAACGGCGCCGGACTGGCGCAAATTGACTTGTTCGCCGGCACCTCCGGCGCCTACGATGGTCTGACCGGCTTCTCCGGCGTCGAGACCGTGGCCGCCATCAATCAGGACGGCTACGGCATGGGCATCCTCGACAAGATCTCCATTGACCCGACCGGACTGATCATCGGCATTTTCACCAACGGCGTCTCGCGCAACCTCGCTCAGGTCACCCTTGCGGACTTCAACAACGAGGCCGGCTTGATCAAGGCGGGCGAGTCGCTTTATCAGACCTCGGCCAACTCCGGCGAGGGCATTGAAGGCACGGCCGGTGAGACCGTCTCCGCGACGATCTCCTCCGGCGCGCTCGAATCCGCCAACGTCGATCTGGCCCAGGAATTCACCAACATGATCATCGCCCAGCGCGGCTTCCAGTCCAACGCCCGTGTCATCACGACGTCGGACAACATGCTCGATGATCTGGTCAACTTGAAGAGATAAGCGATTGAGGCGGCATCATGATTAAGGTCACCCGACTCAACGGACAGCAGATCGTCGTCAACGCCGACCTGATCGAGTTCGTTGAGGAGATCCCGGACACGATCATCAGCCTGACGACAGGCAAGAAGATCATGGTGCGGGAAAATACAGAGGAAATTGTCGAGAAAACGGTGGCGTACCGCCGCGCGACCCACAGCGTCGCACCGGCGGCCGCCTTCCGTGAGAACGAGAGAGTATAGCGATGCCGGATGTCAAAGAAAAAACCGAAGCGACTGAGCATCAGCCGGCGGCGGCCAAGGTGAAACTCCCGTCCAACCTGACCGCGCTTCTGACCAAGGTCGCCATCTTCGGCGTCATCGGCTTGGTCGCCATCGTCGCGGCCTACGTCGTCACGCTGAAAGTGCTCAAACCGATGCTGGCCAGCGATGCGCCCGCAGTCGAGCAAACCGCGCCCGCCAAGGTCGAGCCGGCCAAAGGAACCGCAACGGAGGAACGTGGCGGGGAACACGGTTCGGGCGAAGGCAACGGCGCCTCGGAATTCTTTACGATCGAAAGCATCGTCGTCAACCCCGCCGAAACCGGCGGCACGCGCTACTTGTCGTGCAGCGTCAGCTTCGAAGTGGCCAAGGATGCGTTGTCGGTGTTCAAGGAGAAGCAGGTCAAGATCAAGGACATCCTGATCACGATCCTCTCCTCGAAGACCGTCGAGGAACTGGCCGACGTCAAACAGCGCAATGATATGCGTAAGCAGATTCTGGCCGTCGTCAACCGGTACGTCGCGCCCGCCCAGGCCGATGCCGTGTTTCTGACGGACTTTGTGTTGCAGTAAAACCGAGGACCGAACGTGGCGAAAATTCTGTCACAGGATGAAATTGATGCCCTCCTTTCGACGGTCTCGTCGACGGAGGACATCGACTCCAAATTGAAATCGGCCGACGATGCCTCCCGCTCGATCGTCGCCTACGATTTCAAACATCCGAATCGCGTCTCCAAAGACCAGATTCGGACGCTGGAAAGCCTGCATGATAATTTCGCCGGCCATCTCGGTTCCAGCCTGTCGGCGATCCAGCGCGCCATGGTCGACATTGAACTCGTCAGCGTCGACCAGATCACCTACTCCGAACTGATCATGTCGCTGGTGAACCCCTCCAACGTCTTCACGATTAACCTTGAGCCGTTGGAAGGTCGCTGCCTGATCGATTTCAACCCGACGCTCGCGTTCCTCTTTATCGATCGCATGTTCGGCGGCGTCGGACGCATCCTCGAGTCCGAGCGCGAACTGACCGGTATCGAGCGCGCTGTCTTGTCCAAGATCGCTCGTAATGTGTTCAAGGAGCTGGAGCGAACCTGGACCTCGGTCATCAAGCTGCAAGTGCGCCAGCACTCCTTCGAAACCAACCCGCAATTCGTGCAAATCGTGCCCCCCGGCGAAACCGTAATCGTCATCGGCATGCAGGTTAAGATGCTCGGTAATTCCGGGCTGCTGACGATCTGCTATCCCTACGTCACCCTCGAACCGATCATGAAGGATCTGATCGGCAACACCTGGGTTGACCAGTCCAAGAAGGGCGATTACGAGGAAAGCCGTCAGTTGAACATCAACAACCTGCAGGACGTCACGGCAGACGTCGCCGCCCAGCTCGGAACCGCTACTCTGACCGTCCGCGACTTCATGAACCTCAAACTCGGCGACGTCATCCAACTCGATCAGCGTATCGCCGAACCGTTGGAAATCTCTGTGCGTGGAAGAAAGAAGTTCTTGGCCCGTCCCGGTATTGTCGGCAAGAAAATGGGAATTCAAGTCGTCGGGACGACGGAAGAACAGGAGCAGATAAATGGCTGATAATCTCAACACCGGACTCCCGCCCGGCGAGGAAGACAACCTCGCGGGCCGTGTCCCCGGCGGACCGGAGGCCGCTCCCTCGGCTAAACAATCGCCGCCGGCGATCCCCGCCGACCAACTGGCCTCGCCCGCTTCGATCGATGACGAGGTCGAACGGCAGATGCTCGAGGAACTGGCGCGAGCCGAAGCTCACGATGCCACGACGGCCCAGCCGGCTACCGTCCAGTCCGTCGAGTTCGACCGCTTCGCGCGCTCCGCGCCGGTGGGCCAACCCCGCAATATCGACATCCTGCTGGATGTCAAGCTGCCGGTTTCGATCGAACTCGGACGCACCGAGATGACGATTCGGGAAATCCTCGAACTCGGCTCCGGCTCGGTCGTCGAATTGACCAAACTCGCCGGCGAACCGGTCGACTTGCTGGTGAACAACAAAATCGTCGCAAGAGGAGAAGTCGTAGTTGTCGACGAGAATTTCGGACTGCGCGTAACCAGTCTGATCTCGCCGGAAGACAGACTCAAGAGCTTGTAATATGAAACGAACACTGTTCAGCATCGGATCGCTGATCTTGTTCGGCAGTGCCTCCGTCCTGGCTCAGGAAGAGCCGGCCCCGGATTTCGGCAGCGATATCGGCCCCACGCTTCTGCAGCTGGCCGGTGCGCTCCTGCTGATCATCATCATCATCTACGCCTCGGTCTGGCTGATGAAACGCTATACGGTCGGGAAGTCTCCCGCCGGCGGCGACCTCATCAAAGTCATCGACCGCCGCCATCTCACTCCGAAACAGGCCATCTACGTCGTCAAGGTTGGCGATAAGCACATCCTCGTCGGTGCCACCGAATCCGGAATCAACAAGTTGTGTGACGTCGAATTACCCGCACCGCCGGTCACCGGCCCGCTGGGTGCCGCCAGCACGCCGAACTCCAAGTTCAGCCAATTCCTGCGCCAGGCGAAAGAGACCCTGATGCCGCGTACCGCTGTTAAAGAATCCGAGGTAAAGCTATGAGCACCCGGACCATCGCCATTCTGTCGCTGGCTCTCGTGCTGTTGCTTTCAGCCGGATCATTCGCCCAAGCGCTGCCGTCGGTCTCGATTCAATTCGGCCAGGGCAACGATACCAAGACGATGTCCACCACGCTGCAGATTCTGCTGCTTCTGACCGTACTGGCGCTGGCGCCGTCAATTCTGGTGATGACCACCTCGTTCATCCGCATCGTCATCGTCATGTCGTTCTTGCGCCAGGCACTTGGCACCAACCAGTTGCCGCCCTCGCAATTGATCATGGGCATCTCGTTGGTGATGACGATCTTCGTGATGTCGCCCGTCGCCAACCAGATTAACCAGACCGCCTTCCAGCCCTACTTGAAGGGCGAAATCAGTCAGAAGGAACTCTACGATCGCGGCGTCGAACCGCTGCGCGCCTTCATGCTCAAGCAAACCCGCGAGAAAGACCTCGCGCTCTTCGTCAAATACGCCGGTCTCGAGAAACCGGCCTCGATCAATGACGTCCCGACCTACGTGGTTGTGCCCGGCTTCATCCTGTCTGAACTGCGCACCTCCTTCACGATCGCCTTCGTCATCTTCATTCCGTTTCTCGTGATCGATATGGTGGTCGCCTCGGTCTTGATGTCAATGGGCATGATGATGCTACCACCCATTCTGGTAGCTTTGCCGTTCAAAATTCTTCTGTTCGTGATGGTGGACGGCTGGTACCTGATCGTCAAATCACTGCTCGAAAGTTTTGCCGTCGCCGGAGGATAACATGACGCCGCAATATGTCATCGCGTTAGGGAAGGAAGCCATTCTGCTCACACTGACCGTGTCGGCGCCGATGTTGATTCTCGGCCTGATCGTCGGCCTGGTGATTGCCATCTTTCAGGCCGTCACCCAAATCCACGAAATGACTCTGACTTTTGTCCCGAAAATCATCGCCGTCGGACTGGCGCTTCTGGTCTTTTTCCCGTGGATTATCAACCTGTTAGTGGGCTTCACGACCCGGCTTTTCGAGCAGATTCCGACCTTGGTCGGCTGAATCTTTTTCCACGCCGCTGGAAAAATACTCCTACCTTCGCGACGGGAGTTCGCTGGGTTGCCAATTAGTCTATTATACCACAATGAGTTAGGTCGCTGTTCCCCTTCGGCACAAGCCTTGCTTAAAGGTCTGCCGAAGAGGAGACATCTAACTCGTGCACACTCAGGCAATCTTTGGTCTAACCCTTGACAACATTACAGTCTTTCTGCTGGCGACCTTCCGTGTTGCCGGGCTGATCATTGCCGCCCCCGTGTTCGGCCAGGCCAACGTCCCCGCGCAGGTCAAGATCATGCTGGCTCTGCTGTTCGGGTACTTCCTCTTCCCGCTAGTCGGAACGCAGCAGCTTCAGCTTGATCCGGGCTTGATCCCGCTGACGATGCTCGGCCTGCGCGAATTGGCCTTCGGCCTGATCATCGGCTTTCTCTTCCAATTGATTTTTCTCGGCGTCCAATACGGCGGCGGTTTGCTCGGTTATCAGATCGGCTACGCGCTGGTCAATGTCATCGACCCGACCACGTCGGAAAATGTCCCGATTATTGGCCAGCTCAAAATGATCGTCTCGACGCTGGTCTTCTTCCTGATCGACGGTCATCACACGATCCTGCAAGCGCTCTTCGAGTCCTACAAGGTCGTGCCGCTCGGACACGTGCAATTCAATCCGCTGGCGCTCGATCAGGTACTGCGCCTCTCCGGCGCGGTCTTCGCCATCGGTGTCAAGATCGCGGCGCCGGTGCTGGTGACACTCTTCATCGTCGATATCTGCCTCGGCATCGTGGCCCGCACCATGCCGCAGATGAACATCCTGATCGTCGGCTTCCAGGTTAAAATCGGCGTCGGTCTGCTGATGCTTGCCCTCGGCCTGCCGCTCTTCAATTTCATGTTCGCAAAAGTCTTCAACCAGATCAGTCTCGAAGCCTTCTCGATTGCGAAAGGTTTCGCAGGATAAGCCATGGCGGACGAATCGTTCCAGGAAAAAACCGAACAACCGACGCCTAAACGGCTGAAGGAGGCCCGCGAAAAGGGGCAGGTCGCACGCTCCACCGAGCTCAGCTCGATTGCCATCATGTTCACCGGCTTGCTCGGTGTGATGGCGCTGGGCTCGCTGATGACTGCCTCCAGCCGCGAAATGTTCACCTGGCTCTTCGCCAATTCGGCGCACTTCTCGATCACGGCCGATTCCGCTCCGGCCCTTCTCGGTCAGGTCGGCTGGATTTCGGTCAAGATCGTCGGTCCGATGATCATCCTGCTCGTCGTCGTGGCGCTCGGCGTCTCGTATGTGCAAGTCGGAAGTCTCTTCTCGACTCAGGCGCTCGAACCCAAGTTCGAAAAGCTCAACATCATCAAGGGCATGAAGAATCTCGTCAGTATGAAGTCGGTCTTCACCGCCGTCCGCGACCTGATCAAGCTGACCATTATCGCCGTCATCGCCTTCTATGCCATCAGAGCGGAAGTCCCCTTGATGGCCGCCTTTACCGACATGTCCACCGGCGAAATCGGCAAGTCGATGGTCGCCATCGCGGTTCGCGTCTCGTTCAAGATCCTGCTCGCGCTCGCCGTCATCGCGATCCTCGACTACGCCTATCAGAAGTGGGATTACATCAAGGGTCTCAAGATGTCGATTCAGGACATCAAAGAAGAACTGAAGCACACCGAAGGCAATCCGCTGATCAAGGGTCGCATCCGTGCCATCCAGCGCGATCAGGCACGCAAGCGCATGATGCAGGAAGTACCCAAGGCGGACGTCGTCATCACCAACCCGACCCATATTGCCGTGGCACTGAAATACGACACCGCTGCCATGGATGCGCCGACCGTGATCGCCAAAGGCGAGCGCCTGATTGCAGAGGCCATCAAGAAAATCGCGGCCGAAGCCGGCGTCCCGATTATCGAAAACAAGCCGCTTGCCCGCACGCTCTTCAAGACCGTCGAAATCGGCATGCAAATTCCGGCTGACCTCTACAAGGCCGTTGCCGAAATCCTCGCTTACGTCTACAGCCTGAAAGGGAAGTCGCGGAGATAGGCCATGCCGAAGTACATGCAGCACTCGGACGTTATCTTGGCCATCGCTGTGGTCGGCATCATTGCCGTCCTGATTATCCCGATTCCGACGCCGTTCCTCGACCTGCTGCTGGCCGCCAATATCTCGCTGTCGCTGGTGATCCTGCTGTCGACGCTCTATATCAAGCGCCCGCTCGAATTCTCAGTATTCCCGGGCATGCTCCTTGTCGTCACACTCTTTCGCCTCTCGCTCAACGTCGCCTCGACTCGCCTGATCCTGGGCGAAGGCTACGCCGGCTCGGTCATCAACTCCTTCGGCAACTTCGTGGTCAAAGGCAATTACGTTGTCGGCTTTATCATCTTCATCATCCTGGTCATCATCCAGTTTGTCGTTATCACCAAGGGCGCTGGCCGCATCTCCGAAGTCGCCGCGCGCTTTACTTTGGATGCGATGCCGGGTAAGCAGATGGCAATCGACGCCGACCTTAACGCCGGCCTGATCTCGGAAGACGACGCCCGCAAGCGTCGCGCCGACATCACCAAGGAAGCTGATTTCTACGGTGCGATGGACGGCGCCTCCAAATTTGTCCGCGGCGATGCCGTCGCTGGCATCCTCATTACGCTGATCAACGTCATCGGCGGCTTCATCATCGGCATGGCGCAGGAAGGCCTGCCGATCTCCGAAGCGCTCCGCCGTTACACCTTGCTTTCGGTCGGCGATGGCCTGGTCACCCAGATCCCGGCGCTGATCGTCGCCACCGCCTCCGGTATCCTCGTCACCCGCGCCGCTGGTGATTCGAACTTCGGCACTGAAATGGCCCAGCAGATGACGCTACAGCCAAAGGCGTTGGCTGTCGCTTCCGGTATCGTCTTCCTGCTCGGTGTCGTCCCCGGCATGCCGTTTGTCCCATTTACCGTCTTCTCCGTGATCGTCGGTGCCGCCGCTTTCATCACAATGCAATCGATCAAGCGCCGCGAAGAAGCCAAGTCCACCGAAGTGCGCATCGAGCCGGAGCAGAAGAAAACCCCTTCGGAACAGGCCGAAGAGTCATTGCATCTAGATACCCTCGAGCTGGAAATCGGTTACGGCTTGATCCCGCTCGTCGATACCCAGCAAGGCGGCGACCTGCTCGACCGCATTTCCGGCCTGCGCCGCCAAATCGCTCAGGAACTCGGCGTTATCGTGCCGCCGATTCGCATTCGCGACAATGTTCAACTGCGTCCGAATTTGTATGAGGTCAAACTCAAAGGTAACCGGATCGCCAACTTCGAGCTGATGGTCGACCACCTGCTGGCCATCAATCCCGGGTACATCGAAGACGACCTCGAAGGCTTTGCCGCCAAAGAACCGGCCTTCGGCATGTCCGCCAAGTGGATCATTCAAAACTACAAAGAACTCGCCGAAATGAAGGGTTACACCGTCGTCGAACCGGCCGCCGTTATGGCCACACACCTGACCGAGATCATCAAGACCCATGCGGCCGAAGTCTTCACCCGCCAGGATGTCAAGAATCTCATCGAACGCGTCAAGCGCGAGTTCCCGGCGGCTGTAGAAGGCGTCGTCGAGGAAATCGTCCCACTCGCGACCTTGCAGAAAGTCCTGCAGAACCTGCTCAACGAACGCGTCAGCATCCGCGATATGGTGACGATCCTCGAAGCGCTCGCCGATTACGCCCAGCAGACCAAGGATGCCGACGTGCTCACGGAGTACGTGCGCATGGCCCTGCGCCGCAGCATCACGCGCAACTATGCTGGCGACAACGATCAGATGACCGTCTTCACCCTCGAACCGCGTACCGAAAAGTTCCTCGCCGACAATGTTCAGGCGACCAAGCAGGGTTTGATGCTCGTCATCCCGCCGAACAACGGGGAAGTACTGACCCAGCGCATCGCCAAGTCGGTCGAGCGCATGACCCGTGAAGGACTCACGCCGGTGCTGCTCGTCAGCCCCAACGTCCGCATGGCACTCCAGCGCTACCTGCAGGGAGCCGTCAACGGTCTTGTCGTGCTCTCCTACTCGGAGATCCTCCCTCATATCGAAGTTTTCTCAAAAGAAGCAGTGAGCATATACGATGCTAATTAAGAACTTCCAAGCCCCGACGATTCCGGACGCGCTCGATCTCGTCCGCCGTGAGTTCGGCGCCGATGCGGTCATTCTCAAGACCGACGTCATCCGCGATAACGGCACGCGCCTCTTCTCGGTGACTGCCGCCAAGGACGCCGCGCCTGCCGCTCGGCCACTGCGCACTCCGTCACCGATGACTCCATCCGTGCCGGCCGCACCGAACCCCGGAATCGCACGCCTCGGGGACCCGGGCCTCGAATCGGCAATGCTGGACGTCGTCTTGCCCGAATTACTCAAGGGCCAGGTACGCAACTACTATCTGGCGCTTCGTCTCCACGATGTTGAAGCCAACCTCGCACTTGATATCTGTCGCCGCCTCCAGCGCACCGAGCAGATTTCCGATGAAAGCCTGATCCGCATCATTTCCGCTTTCATGCCGACCGCTATCGAGCTGCCGGCCGAAGCCGCCAATCTCGTCTTCATCGGTCCCTGCGGCTCGGGTAAGAGTTCACTGCTCGCCAAGTATGCGACCCACTTCGTGTTCAACCGCAAGGAACGCGTGACTCTCGAAACGCTTGATAACTTCCGTCCTGGCGCCGACGAGGAAATCAGCAACCTCGCCGACATCCTCGAACTCGCCGTCGAGCCCCGTCAATCTGTCGCTGGCAAGCTGTCGCGGCATCTGATCGACACTACCGGCTTGGTCAACGGCGATCAGGATTCCTTAGATTCTCTGACTCGGCAACTGGCCGAGATTCCGCAGCGATTCACCATTGCCGTGTTGTCCCTGACTACCGGCTGGCGGCATATGCGCCATTTTCTCGATTTTGTCCGCCCGCTCGGTGTTGACGCTGTCGCCTTCACGCAACTGGACGCCGCCGCCGGTTGCGGTGCCCTGTTAAACCTTGTTGTCGGCGAATACCCGCCGCTCCTCTGTATCAGTGATTCGCGACTGCCCACCGCACTCGTGACCCAATTCACCGTCGAGAACTTCTTCGCCAAGCTCACGGGAGGGCTCAATGACTGAGACCAAGACCCGCGCGTTCTACTTGACCGTCTGCTCCGGCAAAGGCGGCGTCGGCAAATCGACCACGGCGGTGATCCTGGCCGCCAAATTGGCGGAATCCGGCTACCGCACGCTCCTGCTTGACACCGATACCGGCCTCGGCGATCTCGCCGTCATGACCAACGCTGTCGTCCGCTGTGGCTTCGAACGCGTTCTCGCCGGCGAGGCCGACTTGAATGCCGCCGTTACCAAGATCGCGCCGAATCTCTGGCTCATCGGTACTGAAGCCGGCGCCACCCGCGACCTTGTCATGTTGAACGAACGCGGTTTGCACACCTGCCGCGAGCTTGATGCACTCTTCGATGTCGTCATTCTCGACACCTCCTCCAGCCTCGATGCGTTGACACTTTCTCTGATGGCTTATTCCGACCTCAGCGTCGTCGTCACGACACCACGCATTCCCGCCGTCGCCGACGCCTACACGCAATTGAAGGAGGCGCTGCAACTCAATCCGCGTCTCACCGCTGCCTTCGTCGTCAATCGAGTCGAATCGGAGCCGGAGGGACTCCAGGCTGCCGCCAAGTTCACTGAACTGGTCGAGAAGTTTCTTCAAACAGCTGTAGCGCCGCTCGGAATCATCGAGGAAAGCCCGCTGCTGGGGCAGTTCGCCGAAACGCACGCGCTCGTGGCACTTTCGGGCGCCGGCAACCCCGCTGTTAGAAAATTGGACAAGCTGACTAAGACCTTACGCGAAAATCACATAACGTCGCCCCGGCGCGCTTCCGCCCTCTGGAACGCCCTCGCCGACGCGAATTCTCTAAAAACCGCTATCGACTCTGACGATACCGGACTGATAGCTCAGGCCCTAACAATTAAGAGAAGCAAATAGATCATGTTATCAATATTTCAGGAAAGGCGCAAAGATCCTATGATCAACGTTGGAGATGCATGGCGATCCTATCGTAACACCGGCGACCCGGAAATTCGGCAGCGTCTGCTCGCCCATTACCTCCCCTTGGTGCGCAACGTTGCCGGCCGCTTGGCCATGGGCTTTCCCAAGACCGTCGAACTCCCCGATCTCGTCAACACCGGCGTTATCGGCCTGATCGAGGCCTTCGCCAACTTCGACCCCAACCGTGGCATCAAGTTCGAAACTTACGCCGTGCCGCGGATCCGCGGCGCAATCCTCGATGAACTCCGTAGCCTCGACTGGGTACCGCGCTCAACCCGCGCCAAGTCGCGCGAACTCGACCGCGCCTTCTCCGAACTGGAAGGCAAGCTTGGCCGCAAACCGTCGCACGTCGAGGTTGCCAAGCACCTCAACGTCTCGATCGATGAGTTCGGCGCCACCCTCAGCGACGTCTCCGGCGCCACCTTGCTCTCTCTCGACGAGATGATCTACCGCGAGGAAGACAACCGCCAGATTCCCCGCATCGAGACTGTGGAAGGTCCGGCCGAATATTCCGTCCTCGGTGAAATCGAGGAGATGGAACTGAAAGCCTACCTTGGCGTCGCCATCTCCAATCTCACCGAGCAGGAGCGCCTCGTGATCGCGCTCTACTATTACGAAGAACTCACGCTGAAGGAAATCGGCGAGGTGATGCAGATCTCCGAATCGCGCGTCTCGCAGATTCATACCAAAGCCGTGAATAAGCTGCGCAACCTCGTGCACGAGAAGTTCGCGCTGTAAAGAAGGTGATGGTCGTTGGTGCAACCGATCGCGGTCGTTGACAATCTGGCCAAGACGCCGCTCGCCGAGCGCGTCAACCAGCTCCAGAAGGTCGCACCCGACACCGATCAGCGTCAGGCTGCCCAGGTCGTCGACCAGCACAATGTGCAAAAACAGCGCCAGGCGGTTCCGACCGAAAAAACCGATGAGGCGATCATTCACCGCGACCGCGACCGGAAACAGCAGCAGAAAGAACAGAAGCAGGAGAAACCCAAAGAACAGGAGAATCCCGGCGGTCTGGATGTAACCGCATAGGACAGGAGTCAGCTATGGATACATGGATGGTAGCAAGACTGGCAGTAGACTTCGGATTTATCGTCATCATCGCGGCGATGGTCAGCTATTTCCTTTACCGCCGCGAAAAACGCCTCCGCGCGCTGATCGCGCAACACGTTCTCAACAATCTTGCCCCCGCGCCCGCCGCTCCAAAACCGGCCTCGGTCCCGGAACCGATCGAGGTTGTCCGTGCCGCCGCGCCTGCTGCGCCGCGTCCGGTCCGCCCGGGCCTGGTCGCGCAGTACGAACCACAGCGCGCCTTTGTGGCGGAACCGCCGTCGCGCGGTCGGCGGCGTCTCAGCCGCACCGAAAAATATCTGGAAGCCGTCCGCATGTACCGCCAGGGCAGCCGCCGCGAAGACATCGAGCGCGCTCTCGGCATCTCCTTCATGGAGCTGGAGCTGCTGGGACAGTTGAAATAAGGAAGGGACTTTAAGCACAGGAAGGCAATTATGGCCATGGAATCACCGTTCTTCTTGACCAAAGTTGAGTGTCCGGTCTGCAAGACCATCAACGAATTCGAAAACATCAAGGTCGGCGCTTACATCGAGGAAGACCACGACACCGACTTCTGTCCCCAGGGCCGCCAGTGGCGCAATCCCAAATACGAAGTCTTCAATCCGCTCCTGTTCTTCATGGCTACCTGTGACAATTGCTTCTATACCCGCGAATTTAATCAGGCATTCAAGGACTGGAAGAACGACACCGCCTTCCGCACCTACCGCCAGCGCTCGACTCAGGCGCGCCATCTCGAAGCGGTCGCCGTCGACGGCTCGGTCGTCAAGATGCTCGGCCAGGCCCGCAACCCCCAAACCAACCCCTTCGGCACTGCCGTCACCAAGTTCCTGCTTGGCATCTACGACGAACTGTTGAATGAGCATCCGCGCAAGCTGGATCTCGGTCGCTTCTTCTTGCGCATCGCCTGGCTCTATCGCGAATACTATGGTGCCGCCTCCCGCCCCGCCGACGAAGTCGCCCACTTTGCCTTCGACATCGACAAGGCCTACGCCAAGCTGCGGCAGGCGCGCGATTATTTTGCGCTCAACGTTAACTCGATCTCGCAATTGGTCGACGACAGCCTCGGCCAGCAGGGAAGTGCCGCGCCGCACAATTCGGAATTCTTGACCATTCAGGAAGGCTTCAAGAGCCACTTGCGGCGCATCAGCGAATTGCAGGAGCAACTCAACGCCAGCATGGCCGGTCTCGCAGGCGCCATCGAAAACAACATGCGTCAGCGCATTCCGACCGGCGGCGCCAACACCGGCAGTGTCGCCTACGGCGGATTCGCCTCGTTCGAAGAATTCCTGCGCGAAGTCAAAGTGAAATGGGAATACGCGCCGCTCAATGAGCAGGAAGCGCTCCTGTTTGCCGTGGAGTTTTATAAAGCCGCGTTCGAAGACGGCCACGAAATCCAGCCCGGCAATCAGGAAATCCAGGCGATGTATCTTATCGCCGAACTCTCCCGCCGCGCCGGCCGCAATGTTGAAGCCAAGCTCTACTTCAACAATACGATCAAGGCCGGCCAACAAATGATCTTCGAGAACCGCGGCGACCAGACTCGCACCGCGCTCGCGCGCAAAATCGTCGACCTCGCCGTCGCGCAAGGCAAGCTTAATCTTGAGGCCGCCCGGGGTGAGTGACGTGGAGAAAACCACTCGTCAAAAAGTCAGCGTCGGCGGACTGCTCGACCTCTGGGACAAGCTGGAACTGGTGTTTGAAGACCACGGCCGCACCGGCCGCTACCGCACGCGACTGGAGGACATCACCGAGACCAGCCTGGTCATCGATCGCCCGAGCCTGATTTCCGGCGACGCCCTCTTCGAAGTCGGTGCCGATTTCACGGCCTACTTCTTCAAACCTGATTCTGCTTACACCTTTAATGGCACGATCCTGTCCAAGGATCCGGATGGCCGCGATACCTACCTGATCCCGTACCCGCGCAATATCGAGCGCAACCAGCGCCGCCGCTACTACCGGATTGAGGTCGAGGGCGTCGCCGTGCTCATCCCTTGCGACAGCTTTCTTACCGGCAAGTGTGAGGAAAGTGACCTGGGCGAATTCGAAGGTTCCTGCCGCAACCTCTCCGGCAACGGGCTGCTGGTCAAATCGCGCTATTCCGGCAGTGCCGGTCAACGCTTCTTCGTCCGCCTCAAGCCGAACGACTTCCCGCGCGAATTGGCGCTGCTGGCGGTAGCCCGCCGGGTCGACACCGACGAAGACGGTTGGCATTACTACGGTCTGGAAATCTTCACGCTCGAAGAGCAACAGATGCTGCTCTCCCAGCGCGAACTTCAACGCGTCCCGCGCCGCTATCAAATGTTCACCGAAACCCAACGCACCGCGCTGCTCAACTTCGTCTTCGCTCAGCAAGTGGCGATGAAGAAGCGCGGCATCATATAGGAATCTACAGGAGGAGCACATGAGCAAACACCAGCAACCCCGCAAAGCCGCCGCGGACAATCTCGTCATCAAGCAACCGCTGCAGCTCTATCGCGAGAAGAAACGCCGCTACGTCCGCCTCGAGATCGCCGCGCCGATCGTCTATGCGGTGCTCGATCTCGATCGTCCGCTCGGCGACGCCCACGCCAGTCAGCAGAACGCCACCATGCTCAACATTTCCGGCGGCGGTGTGCTGATGGTCTGCGAACATCAGCTCGCCGAGGGCGCCTATCTCACCATGAGCCTCGAACTCGCCGGCTCCGACCTGCTCACCGGCATCGCCGGCAAGGTCAAGCGCGTCGATGACGACGGCGAAGGCGGATACTTGGTTGGCGTCGAATTTTGCACGGACTCCGAACTCAACCAGGTCTTCGGCCAGCCCAATATCGGCAGCGTCATTTCCAGCTTCGACGACCGCGTCAAACGCTTCCTGCTGCGCTATATCTTTGCGCGCAAGGTGCAGGAGCGAATGAAAGAGGCGGACCATGGCCAGACCGCTGAATAGCGTCATCCTGCTGGTTGCGCTGCTTGCCGCCGCCTTCGGTGCGGCTTCCGCTCAGGTCGAGAAATCGGTCGTTGTGATCGTCAACACGGCCTCCAGTGCCTGGCCCGACGGAACGCTCGCTGAACTGCTTGTCGACCGGATCGCCGAAACCAACGGCATCCTGGTCGCCGACAGCGCCGATGCCCGCCGCGTCCAGGATCGCATTGGCCTGCGCTTCGACAAGCAGGCAATCGTTGAAGCCGGCCTGAACAACAGCTACCGCTATATCGTCTGGTGCGAAATCGAGTCCGAGCAGGTGCGCGTCGAGCAGGGATTTGCCTTTCCGTTCCTTGCCAAACAGCGGCGCGTGACGGCACGGCTTAATCTGGACTACCGGATCTTCGACTGCCTGCGAGGTCGTACGGTGGCCTCCGAACGGCTCAAGTTCCGTCGGTATGGTCCATCTTCCATGCAATACCTCGATTTCACCGACGCCGATCCTGATCTCTACCTTTCGTACGAGAGCCGCAAAGAACTTTTCGACCACCTCGAGACCGAGGCCGCTGAGAAGGTCGCCGCCGAAGTCGAGGACTTGGCGCGGCAGCGGTAGCCGCGTCGGGATAGCTATGTCCTCCGTCGCCTCCGACTCGGCCGTGTCTGCTGCCGACGCGGTCTTCGCAGCCTTCGACCACGTCCCGTTCGCCGTGGCCGTCGGGCATCGGGAAGGGCGACTTGTTTACGCCAACCGAGCCTTCAGCCGTCTCTTTTCACCCGACGGGCATTCAGTGCTTGACGATTTGTCTCAACTCGATGGTTTGCTGGACTATAACATTCGCGCTTCCGTAACCAATGTCATTGCCTCCGGCCTGCCGCTGGATTTACCGCCGCTCGCCTTCACCGATGGGACCGGACGCCTCTATTCGCTGGCCGGCTCGCTCGCACCCGATCGCCATAGCCTCGATCACGTCGTCATCGTGCTCTACGATCTCACCGATTCTTCCGAGACCACGGCGCGTCTCGAACGTCACTTGCGCGAATTCAAGATCATCGAAGAAATCTCCCGCGCCCTGCACTCGTCGATGCATACCGACGACATCCTGCGCATGATTCTCGCCGGTGCAACCACGCGCGAAGGCCTCGGCTTCAATCGCGCCTTCCTGTTTGTGCTCAGCCCGGAGGATAACGCCCTCGTCGGCAAACTCGCGATCGGCCCTTCCAGTCCCGAAGAAGCCGGACGCATCTGGGCCGGTATCAGCTCTGCGCCCCGGTCGCTCTATGAGGTCCTCCAGTGCTATCTGCGCAACGTCGAACACTACGACATCGAGGTCACCGGCCGCGTCCGCTCCCTGCGGATCGACCTGGCGGTCGATCCCTTCTTTGCCCGGGTCATGGAGCAGGGCGAGTGGTGCAACGTCGACGCCGGTCTGTATGATGCCTTCGCCCACCAATCGCCGGCGTTGCGCGAGCTGAATACCACTCGCTGCGCCGTCGTGCCGCTGCTGTCCCGCGGCCGCGCCTTCGGCGTCATCGTGGCCGACAACTTGATCACCGGCAAACCGATTCCCGACACCACCGTGCGCCTGCTCCAGGTCTTCGCCTCGCATGCCTCCACGGCCATTGAGCACGCTCAGCTCTTCGAGGAACTCGAACGCCGCGCCTCCTCGCTCGAAGCGGCCCAGCGCAAGATCGAGCAGGTCCAGCGCCAGATTACCGCCATCGAACGCAGCTCCCTGCTTGCGCAATTAACCTACAAAATCGCCCACGAATTGCGCAATCCGCTCACCATCATTGGCGGCTTCGCCGCACTGCTAAAAAGCAAACTCAACTCTGCCGATAGAATGAGTGAGCATGCGCAGATTATCATGGATGAGACAATGCGATTGGAAACGGCCATGACCGACGTCCTGAATTTCTCCAAGTCCTTTGCCCAGGAGCGCGAATTCGTCGATCTCCGACAGGTCGTGACGGCCGCCATCGAGGTCCTCGTGCAGCGCGGCTGCCGTCGGCCACTCGAGGTCGCGGTTGACGCACCCGCCGCCGCTACCGTTCGCATCAACCACGACCAGTCGATCCAGGTCTTCTTTGACCTGCTCAGTCAGATGGATCAGGTCTTCCCGCCGGACGTCGCCTTGCGCATCACCATCGCCGCCGAGCTGGGAACCTATCGTATCGAAATTGCCGTCTGCTCCGGTGCCCACTCACACGAGCGCCTGCGCGACTTGGTCACCGCCTTCTACGAAAACGAGCTGCAGGGCGGCTCCCTGCGTATGATGTTGGCTTTCGAAACCATTCGCTATAACGGTGGCGAACCCGGGATCGGCGTCTGCGCCGATGGCCAGGCCGCTCTCTATATCGCCTATCCCGCGCTGGAGGAACTCTATGTCTAAGACGATTATGTGCGTCGACGACGAAGCCAACTTGCTCAAGCTCTACGAGCAGATCTTGACCGACGAAGGGTATCAGGTGGTAACCGCCTGCACCTGCAATGAAGCCCTGGAGTGCATGCGTTTCTACCCGATCGACCTGATTGTGCTCGATATCAAGATGGGTACCGAGAACGGCCTTGATATTCTGGCCGAAATCAAACGCCGCGACCCCACGCTCCCGATCATCCTTCACTCGGCGTTCAACACTTACAAGTCCGACTTCAAGAGCTGGCTGGCCAACGACTATCTGATCAAGAGCAGCGACATGCGCGAACTCAAATCCAAAATCGGGAAGTTCCTCGAATGACCACCATACCGCAGACTCCGGACCTGGCGACCCTCGTTGAACGCGTGGCGTTGTTGGTCGACGAAATCAAACTCGTCAACCTCAACCTCACCATTGCCAATGCCCGGCTGCGCCTGACGGACAACGCCTTCCAGGCCGTCGGTGGCAGCTTCCGGCAGTTGATCGACGCCGCCACCGACACTCAAACTGCCGCCGAAGTCGCACTCAAACGCGCCCGCGGTGACGAAATGTCGGATGACGAGAAGCTCTACATCCAAAAGGAACTCGACCAAAACCTCGACCGCATCCGCCAGGCGGCGGAAAGCATCATCAATACCGTGCTGGCGATTAAGAAAGGACAACGAATCAATCGTGAAGCCTGATTCTCCTGCTCGTAACTACAGCCCGCGCCTGATCGTTATTGTCGCTGACATCGGCGGTCCGGTCGCGCTTCACAATTTGCTGTCGGAACTCCCCGCCGATTTTCGGCTGCCGATCGTGATTTTCCTTACTTCCGACCCGCTCTTGCACGAGTCGTCGATCAGCGCGCTCCAGCGCACCACGCCGCTGAAACTCCACCAGGCTAAGACTGAGACCGAACTCCAGGCCGGCCATGTCTACTTCGCCGTAAGTGGGCGCGCTTGCTCGCTCAACAACACGGGCCGGCGCCTGGCACTCACGCCCGATCGGGCCGACGAGCGCTGGATCAGCTCCAGCATTTCTCGGTTGGCCGGGCAACTCGGTGCCGGCCTGACTGTCGTCTTTCTCTCCGGTCGCGGCGATGACGCCGATACCTGCCCCGCTTGTTCCGCTCTGGAACAACATCGCTGCGATACCCTTGTCCTGAGCAGCGCCGAGTCCGTCGTCTCCGACCTTGGCCGCAGCGTCCTGGCGCATCATCCGGCGGCCCGCGAACTATCCGCCCAGCAGATTATCGCTTGTCTTGTTACCGACCAGAACAAACTGGCTGCTCCGGCTCGCCAGAAAGCCGGTCGGATGTGAACCCCAGTATTTCCTTGCCGATAACTAAATTAGACAATACGGGAGCAGATTTGATGGAAGAATTCGACCCGATTCGAGTGCTTGTGGTTGATGACGAAGAAGTCATGCGCAACCTGATGATCAAAATTCTCGAGAAGGCTGGCTACAAAGTTGCCACGGCCGGTGGTGGCCTGATGGCCAAGCGTGTTCTCGCCGAACAGCCGATCGATATTGTCTTGACTGATGTCAAAATGCCGGACGTGAATGGTTTTGATCTCCTCCGCGAAATTAAAGCCGACTATCCGCATGTTGCCGTTATCATGATGACCGCTTACGCCGATGCGTTCACGATCAAAGACGCTCTGCTTGCCGGCGCCGATGAGTATATCACCAAGCCATTCAAGCATTACGAAGTCACAGTTGTCATTGAGCGGGCCTACTGGCGAACCCAGGCCGGCCGCAATCAGATCCCGAACACCAACACGTAGGACACCCGATGAGCAGCGACGTCAAGTACCTCAAGGCGCCGAAAGGCATCATCCTCTCGACCAACACCGACGCCTCCGAGGCCTTCATCCAGTTGGTCGCTGCTGAACTCGAGGGGCGTCTGCCCTCGAGCGAAGAGATCAAGCAGATGCTGGCCGAGAACAATGTCGTCTTTGGCATCGATGAGGATGCTATCGCCGACATCATCAATCAGACTCTGGTCGATACCACGATTCGCATCGCCTGCGGCCAGCCGTCACATCCCGGGTCGGATGCCGTACTCGATTACCTCTTCGACATGGATCTCAACCGGAAGCCGAAGGAAGACGAGCACGGCCGCATCGACTACAAGAACTTGAACTACATCCAGAATGCCAGGGCCGGCCAGATCCTTGTCCGCAAGCGTCCGCCGACTCCCGGACAACCCGGCAAGTCGGTCTTTGGCACGGAGATTCCAGCCAAGCCCGGTCGCGATCGCCAGCTGGGGCAGGGCGCCAATACTGAGGTTAGTCACGACGGCCTAGCATTGGTTGCTAAGATCGACGGCACTCTCGCCGTCAAATTCGGCGTTGTCAGCGTCCAGCCGAATCAAAGTATCCACGACTCCGTGGATGCCTCCACGGGCAACCTCGATGCCGCCGGTTCGCTCAAGATTGGCAAGAATATCACCTGCGACTTCAAGGTCGCTGTGGCCCACGACCTCGAAGTCGGCGGCAACGTCGAGGACGCCGTCGTCCAGGCCGGCGGCAACATCCTCATCCGCGGCGGCTTCTTCGGCGGCGGCAAGGGACGCCTCGTGGCCGGTGGCGATGTCACCGCCAAATATGTCGAAAATCAGAAAATCCGCGCCGGCGGTACCTGCTATATCGGCGGAGAATGCCATAACGCCGACGTCTACGCCGATGACTCCGTCATCGTCGTCGGGCGGCCCGGCAACATCGTTGGTGGTTCCGTCGCTGCCAAGCATCTCGTCAAGACCGGCGTCATCGGCAATTCCGCCGGCGTCCCGACCCATATCCGCGTTGCCTACGACATGAAGACTGTCGAGCGTCTCCGCGAAGTTGCCCACGAAATCGAGCGCATCTCCGCGGATGAGAAGCGGATCAAAGAAGCGATGGTCGTGCTCTACAAGCTCGAACTCAACGGCAAACTCCCGCCTGACAAGAAACAAGCGCTCGACCAGTTCAAGGCGTACATGCGTGATCTGCCAGTCTTGCTGGATGACCTCAAACGCGAGCAGGATGAGCTTAAGAGCCAGCTCCAGGAGCTCACCGGGGCCCGAATCGTCGCCGAGGAACGCGTCTACCCCGGCGTCGTCATCCACTTCGGTCCTGTCTACAAAGAGATTCAGGAAGAAGTCGCCGGGCCAGTCGTTTTCGAGAAGCTCGGCGATGCCATCACCAAGTCCACACTCGACCCCAATCGCGAACGCCTGCTCGAGGAAGAGTGGAAGAAGACCAAGCAGCAGCAGAAGCCGACCGCCGCCGAATCACCCGTACCAGTCAACGCCTGAGCTCGCCAAGAAATCCCTTGCTTCCCCCGCTACTCGCCCGTAGCTTGCGGGTCAGCTGCGGGTGTAGTTCAGTGGTAGAACGTCAGCTTCCCAAGCTGAATGTCGTGGGTTCGACTCCCATCACCCGCTCTTATTTTTTTGTTATGCCATTGCCGGTAGTTGCCATAATCGGTCGCCCCAACGTGGGCAAGTCGACGCTTTTCAATCGCCTCGGCCGCGATCGCGTTGCCATTACCGATGACACCCCCGGCGTTACTCGCGACCGCCTCTATCGTACCGTCGAATGGTCCGGCCGCTACTTCCTGATGGTCGACACCGGTGGCTTCCTGCCACGTTCCGATGAGCTGTTCGACCAGAAGGTCAGGGAACAGGCCGAACTGGCGATCGCCGAAGCTGATCTTGTGCTCTTCCTGGTCGATGCTCAAGTCGGTCCCGTCGATATCGATCAGGAGATCGCCAAGATCCTCCGCCGGTCCGGTAAGCCAACCTTGCTCGTTGCCAACAAGGCCGACAACTTCAACCTGCACCTCGAAGCCAATGCGCACTACTCGCTCGGCCTCGGTGAACCGATCACAGTCTCGGCGATCTCCGGCGGCAATACTGGCAACCTGCTCGACGAAATCCTGGCCCGTTTGCCCGCCGCGAGCGACGCCGAGGAACCCGCTGTCGATGCGATCCGCGTCGCCGTGATTGGTCGTCCCAATGTCGGCAAATCCTCGCTCGTGAATCGGCTGTTGGGCGACGACCGCCTGATCGTGACCGAGATCGCCGGCACCACCCGCGACTCCATCGATACGTTCCTCGAATACGCGGACCGGAAATTCGTTCTCGTCGACACCGCCGGACTCCGCCGTCAGGCCAAGGTCAAGGACAACCTCGAGATGTACACCGCCATGCGCACCATCCGCGCGCTTCAGCGTGCCGACGTCGCCCTCGTGCTTGTCGAAGGTCCGGAAGGCATCAATCATCAGGATATCAAGATCATTGAAGAGGCGCATGACGAACGCAAGGGTATCGTCATCGTCGTGAATAAGTGGGACCTCGTCGAGAAGGACACCAAGACCGTCGACGAATTTACCCGCACCTTTGCCGAACGCATCCATACGATGAGCTACATTCCGCTCATCTTCGTCTCCGCCAAAACCGGCCAGCGCGTAGCCAAGGTGCTCGACAAAGTCATCGAAGTCTACACCGACCGCCTCAAGCGCATCCCGACCTCGCAATTGAACGACTTCCTGCAGCAAGCCCTGGCCGAACGCCATCCGCCCGCCCATCGCGGCATGTGGATCAAATTCAACTACGTCACACAAACCGATGTCGCGCCGCCGACCTTCGTGTTTTTCGTCAACCACCCCGAACAGGTCGACCGCTCCTACATCCGCTATCTGGAAAATCGCATCCGCGACACCTTCGGCTTCGTCGGCAATTCCCTTCGCCTTAAATTTAAGCGCAAATAGCGCCGACCTTTGACCTCGTCGGCAACTCGATCCGCCTCAAATTCAAACGCGACCAGCGACGATTCTACACATCCCTTGCGGCACATTGCTGCGGCAGGTCTTGATCCCGCGCACTACTTAACCCGCCACAGGAAGCAGGGCAGGTCTCCTTGCCGACGACAATCGACACTTGCGGACATGTTTCCGGAGACCTGCCGATATCTCTAATCCCGCCCTGCGCCGATTGGCGTCGTCGAAGCAGCGCCTCCCGGGAATTGACTGCTGGTCTGTCGTCGGGTGTCATTGTGAGGAGCGTCCACACCCTCAGGACTCCCTCCGCCCTCCATCGCGACGAAGCAATCTGTCTCCGAATTTGCTTCGCCGTTCTAGCATGCGCCGTCTTCTCCCCTCTCCCCCTGGGAGAGGGGCTGGGGGTGAGGGTGATCTCCACTGGCGCCACCACCTCCTCTACCATTCATCGCGATCTGGCGACTCACTCCTCCCCCAAAGTTCAATCCGAACTTTCCTCCGATCCCAGAGTATACTATCCATCAGTTTGTGGTTGACTTTGCGCCCGCGCTGCAATTATTGACAAGCTCTATTGAGGAGGTAGGGAAGATGAAGAAATTCGCGCTGATCGTTTCACTTCTGGTGATCACACTCGCCGGCTCGTCGCAGGCTTTGTTTATCGGCCAGATGCGCTCCGCCCAGACGCTCGGGATGGGGAGCCTCAGTCTCAGTACCGGCATCGGCTTGTTCGAAAACTCTCGCGACATCTACGGTACGGTTCGCTATGGACTCGCTGCGCCGCTCGATGTCTCCGCCTCGCTGGCCATCGTTGATGCCGAATCCGCTGATGATCCCGCATTTCTGATTAACGCCGACTTGCAGTATCAGTTCATGCGCTCCGATATGGGCTGGCCTCTCGACATGGCTCTTGGCGGGGTCTTCGAGTACTACAAGCTTGACCTGGGCGCATCCGACTTGAAACAGTGGTCGCTTGGTGCCAATTACGTCATCAGCCGCCCGGTCAAACTCGAAAACGGCTTCGCCTTCACACCGTATGGCCGCCTCAACCTGCGCTCCGACAGCTATAGCTGGAATTATGACGCCATCCCCGGAATCGGGCAAGCCGCCTCATCCGCCGACGATTCCGACTTCAACATCGCCGTCAATCTCGGCTCCGAGTTCTCCATCACCGATAAGATTAAACTGGTCGGCGAATTGCTCATCGATGACGAACTCGGCTTCATCGGCGGCATCAGCTTCTTCATGTGGTAGCAAGCAGCAGGCAGCCCGGCAGCAAGTAAATGACCATGACTGACGCCATCATCCTCGGAGTCTTGCAGGGGGCTGCCGAGTTTCTGCCGATCTCGTCCTCGGCGCATTTGGTCATCGGTCAGGCGCTGCTCAAGGTCCACGAACCCAGCATCTTTCTCGAAGTCGCCCTGCACCTGGGGACCTTGCTCTCCGTGTTGATCTACTATTGGAAAGACGTCACGCAATTGCTCTCATCGTTCTTCGCCTATCTCGCCGGCCGCAACCGCGAACAGCACCGCGACAATTTCCGCATGTGCCTCTTCATAATCATCGGTTCGATCCCGGCCGCTGTCGGCGGATTGCTTCTCAAGGACTGGTTTGAGGCGACCTTTGAGTCGACCAAATTCAGCGGTGCGATGTTGCTGGTCACCGCGACTTTCCTGATTGCCACGCACTTCGTCAAAACCGCACAGCGACCTTTGAGTTTTCTCAACACCTTTCTGATCGGCGTCGCGCAGTTCTGCGCCATCCTTCCCGGCATCTCGCGCTCTGGCTCAACGATTTCTGCCGGGCTGTTTCAAGGAATCGAACCGCGCCAGGCCGCGCGCTTTTCTTTTCTCCTCTCGCTGCCGGCCGTGGCCGGTGCCGTCCTCCTTAAGGGTCTCGATCTCATGAAGGAGGCTGCGCCAGTTCAAGATATCTCCGCCTTTGCCGTTGGCGCGATCGTTTCCTTTGTGGTCGGCCTACTCGCCATTCACTGGCTGCTCAAATTGCTCGCCGGCCGCAAATTCTATCTTTTCGGATTCTACTGCCTCCTCGTCGGGATATTGACTATCTTATTTCTCTAAGATGCAGCGCCTGCTGATTATCCGCTTCAGCTCGCTCGGTGACCTCGTCCTGACCGAGCCGATCGTACGCGCTTTGCGCCATGCTTACCCGCGGGCCGAACTGCACTTTCTGACCAAGCTGCAACATCAGCATCTCCTGACGCTCATTCCCGGCCTCGACCGTATTCACCCCTGGCAACCGGAATCGCAAGAGTCTCTGCTTTCCGATCTAAGATCACTTCACCTGGATGGGGTCATCGACCTGCACAACAATCTGCGCAGCCACTACGTCACGCGCACTCTCGGCGTTCCCGTCTATCGCACCCGTAAAGAGTGGTTCTGTCGGGTGGCGGCCGTCCGCTTGAAATCATTCGGGCGGCGCACTCCCTCTCACGCCGTCGATCGTTATGCCGCCGCACTCTCACCGCTGCACCTTAGCCTTCCTGATCCGCCTTCGCCGTGCCTGAGCGTCCCGCCTGAGAACGAAGCCTGGTGGACGCGCGAGCGAGTCTTTCGTAACCTGACGGGGAAGTACATGATCTTTGCCGCCGGCGCTGCCCATGCCACGAAACAGGCTCCCCCCGAGCTCTGGCAACGAATCCATGCGTCTATGGCTCGCGAACGTGACCGCAAACTGATCCTTCTTGGCGCTCCCTCGGAGCGAGCGCTACTCCACTCTCTGGCCGACTCACTTGGCACCGCCACGGTGATTGCCGAACCCCACATCTGCGATGCCGCCGCCGTCCTCAAGTCCGCCGAATTCGTCATTTCCAACGATTCCGGCGTCGCTCATCTTGCCGCAGCCCTCGACACTCCGACTCTGAGCCTTTTCGGTCCGACTCACCCGGTTCTCGGCTTTGCACCTTTAGGGAACTTCGCCGATCATTACACGGTAAATGAATATTGCTCACCGTGCAGCTTGCACGGGAAACGCCGTTGCCATCGAGACGAGAGATTCTGTTTCAACCGTATGGCCGACAATGTAATTAGCGAACGAATAAAAGTGTTACTTGACAAGAAAAATGCCGCTGCCGCGAGCCGCCGACTATGATCGAGCGCGCTATCTTTTTCGATCGCGACGGCACAATTACTGTCGAGAAGGAATACAACTTTAATCCCGACGCGGTCGAACTCATCACCGGCGCGCTCGAGGCACTCCAACTTGCCCGCGCTCACAACTTTCGGCTCTTCGTTGTCACCAATCAGTCCGGTGTCGCTCGCGGTCTGGGATCCGAGGACGACGTCCGCCGCGTCAATCGTCGGCTCGAAGAACTTGTTGCCGCCGGCGCAGTTCATTTCGATGGCATCTTCTATTGTCCGCATCTGCCGGTCATCTCCGGGCCGTGCGCCTGTCGCAAGCCCGCGCGCGGCATGATCGATCAAGCACTTGCCGCCTTCGATCTCGATCTCGCGCGCTCCTTCGTCGTTGGCGATCGTCTCCTGGATATGGAACTCGCCCGCAATGTAAGCGCTACTGGCGTGATGGTGTTGACCGGTTACGGCTCGGTCGAAGTCGGCGATGCGTCCGACACTAACTGCCCGGCGGAAGTTGTGCCTGATATTCTGGCGGCCGTGAGGTGGATCGTCAATCATGGGTGAACTCGTGCTCTCTCGCCACTGGCAACCACTAAGTGGTGGGGAAGTCCAATGTAACTTGTGCCCACGCCGCTGCCGTCTCAAAGCCGGTCAGATGGGTGTTTGCATGGGCCGCGAAAATATCGAAGGCAAACTGTATGCCTCCAACTTCGGCCAGGTTGTAACCCTTGCCATCGATCCGATCGAGAAGAAACCCCTTTACCATTTCCACCCCGGCGCGCGCATTCTCTCGGTGGGACCTAACGGTTGCAATCTCCGCTGTCAGAATTGCCAAAACTGGCAGATCTCTCAGCATACGCATCCGACGCGCTTCATTCCACCCGCGGATTTGGTCGATATGGCGATCCACGCCCACTCCGTTGGCATCGCGTATACCTACGCCGAGCCACTCATCTGGTTCGAGTACATCATCGAAGCCGCCCCGATCGCCCGCAAGCGTGGTCTCAAGACCGTCCTTGTCAGCAATGGCTACGTTAATGAAGAACCCTATCGCGAGTTGTTGCCGCACATCGACGCCATCAACATCGACGTGAAATCGATGCGCCCGGAATTTTACACCCACGTCTGCAACGGCTCGCTCCCCGACGTGTTACGCGCCGTCCGCATGACCGCCGCTCACCGGGTGCCGCTCGAAATCACCTATCTGATCATCACCGGTCTAAACGACTCCGACAGCGACTTCGAATTACTGGCCGACTTCGTCGCCGGTGTCAATGATCGCATCCCTGTCCACTTTTCGCGCTACTTTCCGAACAACGAAATGACGGCGCCGCCGACGCCGCTCGAGCGCCTGCAACGCGCCTACGACATCGCCGCCCGCCGCCTCAAGTACGTCTATCTCGGCAACGTCGAAATCGCCGGAACCGGCGATACTTACTGCCCCAAGTGCCACAGCGCCGTCATCCGTCGCCACGGTTTTGGTAGTGAGCTTACTGGCATCAAAGGCCGCCGCTGCAAGAAGTGTCAGGAGGAAATTGACCTATGGCTCAACGACCACGCGTAGTCAATCTCAAGGACTGCCCCCAGTTCGTCACCAAGGACGGCTCCAAAATTCGGGAGATCATGGCGCCGCGCAACTCCCGGATCGATCGCCAATCGCTTGCCGAGGCCGTCGTTCCCGTCGGTGGCTCCACGCACGACCACTTTCACGCTCGCTCCGAGGAAATCTATTTCATCGTTTCCGGCATTGGCGAAATGCGAATCCGCCGTCCGGCCGTCCAATCTTCGAGTGCCGAGCTGCGTTCCACCGAGAAACCTATTACCGCCGGCGCCGCTACGATGACGATGTCAATGCATAGTCTGCCCGCCATCGACGATTCATCAGTGGCCGCCGACGAGCTATTCCCGGTTAGGGCAGGGGATGCCATCGCACTTCCTCCCGGCACTATCCACAAGATCTGGAACCGCGGCGACACCGACCTCGTCTTCCTCTGCCTCTGCACGCCGCCGTACGAGCACGACGACACCACCATCACTGAATAATCGGCCCGCTGCCCCACCCCGAGCGCTGCCAAGGGTGTGTCCGCTTCGTCGCGCACAGTCCGCCGCGGATAAGAGCTAACTCCCGCGCAGATCTCGATTCACTCGATCCACACGACCTACACGATCTGAAAGATCCTGGTTGTCATTGCGAGGAGCGAACGAGTCCCTGACGTTTTCTCCGCCCTCCATCGCGACGAAGCAATCTTCGCCGCCAAAATCTCCCACCCCTGTAGCGCCGACTTCAGTCGGCTTCCCGTGTTCTCAATGCATCGGATCTTCGCACGCCGCCTGTTCACGAGATCATGGCCCCCTCAGCGCAAGCCAACTGAACAATCACCTGATCGCTCCGTCAGTACGGCACCCAATCCCGCTTTTACTCACCGCACGAACGATACCTCCCCTCTCCCTGAGGGAAAGGGGCGGGGGTGAGGATGCCTGAACAGCCGCGCCACCCAATATTTAATCTCTCGATTTCTACTTCTTCTTGCTAACGGCCGCCCCGATTGCGCCCTTCAGACACTCAAAGCCCCGAAAATACCCCAGCGCATCCTCTCGCAGCCCCTCTTCATTCAGCGCATAAATCACCTGCTGCCCGCGCCGCTTCGAATTCAGCAGACCCGCCTGTTTCAGCAGCAGCAAATGCCGCGATATCGTCGGCTGCGACAGGCTGAAGAAATCAACGATCTCTCCCACCGACCGCGGCCGCGTGTTCAACATCAAGAGAATTTTGAGCCGCGTCTCATCCGAGAGCGCCTTAAATATCTGTGCCTGTTGTTTGCTGTCTGCCATAACCTTCGACGCTTTTGCCCGCAGATAATCGTCTCTGATTGCATTGAAGTCAAGAATTTCTCGCCCTGTCGGCTGCAATTCCTGCGCGACAATTCGATTGACTCGGGCGCGCTTCGCTCGTAGACTAATACCGTGTGTATCGTACGCAACCACTTTCTATCGGCCTCGGCGCAATTGGTGATCTATGACTCTCAAGACCAGTGATCGGGCTGCTCAAGCGGCAACCATTTCTTCACGTTCTCTCGAAATGCAGGCTTCGCCGATTCGTCGGCTCGTGCCGTTGGCCGATGCCGCCAAGAAACGCGGCACCAAAGTCTATCATCTCAACATTGGTCAGCCCGACATCATCACCCCCGATCAAATCATGGCCGCCGTCCGCCAGTTCCAAGAGGATGTCCTCGCCTACGGCCCGTCGCAGGGCCTGCTGCCGCTCCGCGAGGAAATCCGCAAATACTTCCTGCGCTTCGACACTAAAATCACCGCCGACGAAATCGTCGTCACTACCGGTGGATCCGAAGCGATACTGTTTGCGCTCATGACCGGCGGCGATGCCGGCGATGAAGTCCTCGTGCCCGAACCGTTCTACACCAACTACAACGGGTTCGCCAGCATGGCCGCCATGAAACTGGTTCCGATTCCCACCCGGGTCGAAAACGGTTTCCGTCTTCCCGCGCGCGAGGAATTCGAAAAGCGCATCACCAAGCGCACCCGCGCCGTCCTCTACTGCTCGCCCAACAACCCGACCGGCGCCATCTTCTCCCGTGACGAAATCAAGCTTATTTGCGATATCGCGCTCGACCATAACCTCTGGATTCTCTCTGACGAGGTCTACCGCGAGTTCACCTACGATGGCGGCGTCCACACAGGGATTCTCAATATGGCGGAGGTCGCGGAGCGCGCCATCTGTCTCGATTCGATTTCCAAGCGCTTCTCCGCGTGCGGCGCTCGGATCGGCTGCCTGATCAGCCACAATCGTGAAGTCCTCGATTCCGCCCTCAAACTCGGCCAGGCGCGACTCTGTCCTCCCACCATCGAGCAGATGGGCGCTATCGCCGGCTACCAGACTATCGACAAGTTCCTCGACCAGATGATCGGCGAATATCAGCATCGCCGCGATATCGTCTGCGAGGAATTGGCGCGCATTCCCGGCGCTGTCTTCACCAAACCGGCCGGCGCATTCTACATCATGCCCAAGCTGCCAGTCGACGACGCCAACAACTTTGCCCAGTGGCTGCTGACCGACTTCTCGCACGACGGCGCCACCGTGATGGTGGCCCCCGGCGACGGCTTCTACGCCGACCCGAGCAAGGGCAAGCAGGAGGTTCGCATCGCTTACGTTCTCAAGGAAGCCGACCTCCGCCATGCGCTGCAACTCCTCGTGCGCGCAGTCGACCATTACAACCATCGCAAGCACTAACCGGCGAAAATCTCGCCATTCTCGCCGTTGCGGCCTTCACTCCTCTCCCGCTGGAGAGTCCCGAAGAAATGGCCTACACGCCACAAGCGCGGGGTAGGAAACCCCTCTCCTGCGCCGTCAGGAATCCCTTCCTGACGGGCTCGTCCATGAGCCATGACTTCTGCAGTCCCTACGTCCAGAATGCGATCTGATCTCCAACTTCTGTGGATCCGACTTCAGTCGGACGCTCCAAACTTCAGCCGGACTATCCAAACCACCGGTGCCCCACCGCCTGCGCAGCGTCCCGAGGAACAAGGGATCGCGGTGGGACAAACTCCTGCAGCAAGTAGAACAAGGTCCCGTGATCCTTATGTCCATACTTATTGTGGATCGACCCCAACCGAGCAACGCAGCAGATTGCTTCCCCTCTCCTCTTGGGAGAGCAGAGGTGAGGGTGCCTCTGCGTCGCGCTGGCTTCCTGAAATCGGCGCCCTCTGCTTGCCCTCGCTCTCAGAAACATTTACCTTTCCCTAATGCATTCCCGCTATACCCACCTCCCCTGGCCCGAAATCCTCGCGCCCTTGGCCGAACTTTCCGACTGCTCCATCTGCCCGCGCGATTGCCATGCCGACCGCAACTCGCCCCAACTCGGTTTCTGCCAAAGCGGCGTCGGTTTTTCCGTCGCTTCGATCTTCCCACACCGCGGCGAGGAACCCGTACTTTCCGGCCCACGCGGTATCTGCAACATCTTCTTCAATCGCTGCAACATGCAGTGCGTCTATTGCCAGAACTACGAAATCAGCCGCAATCGCGAGTCCCCCGAGCAGGAACTATCCGACCTGTCCGACATTCTCGCTCGCGTTGAATCCGTCCTCGATGGCGGCATCAACCTGGTCGGCTTCGTCTCGCCTTCGCATTTCATCCCGCAGATGAAAGTGCTCATCCGCGCCCTCAACTACATTCGCCCCGGCTTGCGCTACGTCTTCAACAACGGCGGCTACGATCGCGTCGAAACGATTCGCGAACTCGAGGGCTCCATCGCTGTCTACCTGCCCGACCTCAAGTATATGGATGAATCCCTCGCCCGCCGCTACTCCCGGGCGCCGCGCTATCCGCAGATCGCCGCTGCCGCTCTCAAGGAGATGTTCCGTCAGAAGGGAAGTAACTTTTGGCTCGACGACAATGGTGTCGCCGAGTCGGGACT
>JADYYF010000087.1 GCA_020853795.1 Candidatus Zixiibacteriota bacterium | reverse complement strand
TGGCGATTCCTACCTGGTCGTTCGCCAATTCCGAGGCCAACATGTGGCCGTCGTCCTACTGGTCGTCAATCAACTACTGCACGGCAACGACGCCTTGCCGGCGAGCTTGCTACTTATGTCCGTCATCTGATTTCCCGAGTTGGGATCTGTTCGCTTCGGCTCTGGGAAACAGCCAGTGCTACTTTGATCCGCCGCCGGGTGCCGTCATCATCCGGCCCTCGGCAATCGCGCAGTGGAGCGCCATCAAGGGTGATTGGAACGGATCATGCTTTGGGTTCGCGGCAACATCGCTGCTCTACTTCGACAGTCTGCGCAACGTCGCCGCCGACTTCCCCGGATACGGCTCGGTCAGCGCGGTGCCTCTCACTGATGATTCGCGCGACCTGATCAACAGGCTATATCTGTATCAGTTTGGGCAGAACCAGCAGGCGCACATTAGCGCCCAGACCAATTCCTCCAATCCGACGCAGACGTTGCTCGCATGCCGCAGCCGGTTTGAGAACGGTACCGTTGACGATCGGGTGCTGATGCTGTTCGACAATTCCAGTAGCGGCGGTCATGCCGTTGTGCCCTACCGATGCTCGCAGGACGGCGGTGATCCGACCACATGGTATATCTATGTGCGTGACAGCAACTTCCCGGGCGACAATACCCGCCGGATCGTCGTCAACACTTCGACGAATACATGGTCGTACAGCGGTCTGCCGGGCTGGGGCGGTTCCGGGCGGATGTTTCTGATGGATGCGGCGGAGAACTACCTGGGCCCGCTTTTCCTCACTGACACGGCGGCGGCTTCAGCCAACATTCGCTACTACTTCGGCGAGACTGGCAGCGTCAAGATCGAGTCTCCGATCGGTGAAATCGGCCACCTGGGTGATGTGCTTTACGGCAACGTGCCGAACGCGATTCCGATCATTCCCGCTAACGGACAGAACACGCGACCCCTCGGGTATGTCCTGCCATCGGGCCACTGGTATTGCGAGGCGACCGGAGTGACGGATGGGGTTTTCACGGTTGTCGACGGCAATAAGCGCGTGTTTCGTCACGGCGGCGCCAAGTCGGGGATCATCAGCGCCGCGTATGTTCCGATCGGAGTGGTCGGACCGGGCGGAACGCTGACAGTCTACAACAACCTGACCGGCCCCGTACGCATGTTACCGGAATCCCTGTACGTTCAGGCGATCTCAATTGAACCCGACTCGGAAATCGTGGTTGAAATTGGCGATTTCCACGTCACCGCCGGGGACTCACTCAAGGTGATTTTGAGCGACGGCAGTTTCGTCGATGTCGAGAATTTCGGCGAAAGCACCAGCTACGACTTGTTCATCGAGATTGTGAACGCCCAGACAGATGCCGTCTTTTACCACCCGGGCATCCCTATCACCGGGGATGGCGCCCACCGGGTTCGACCCGACTGGCGGTCACAGGGGGACTCCGCGGTCATCCTGATCGACTCCGACCTTGACGGCCAATTTGAAGATTCCGTGCGCGTGGCGAATTTGAATGAGCCGCTGTATCGATGCGGCGATGCCGATGCGTCCGGCGCCGTTACAATCTCTGATGCCGTCTTCTTGATCAATTACATCTTCGCGGGTGGGCCGGGTCCGGTCGTCGTGATGGCTGGTGATGCCGACTGCAGCGGGCTGATTACCATTTCCGATGCCGTGTACCTGATCAACTACATCTTCGCCGGCGGGCCGGCGCCGTGCGCGGCGTGTCCGTAAGCTGCCCTTCGGTAAGCCGTCCGGCATAGCAAGACGCAGAAGAGGAACGCCGCCGCGTTCCTCTTTGGCGTTGGGACGGCAGCCTAATCATTGCTTCTGCAAAAAAACACTGCCTAAATAGACTCACATTCTCTATATTTGTCGGCGATCACGTTTACCGCTTACAAATCTGGAGAATGCGATGAATTCACGAATCCTCTTTCGCTTCGTTGGGGCCGCACTGGCGAGCCTGATGCTGCTGGCCCCGGCAACGCGCGCCGAAGATTGCGGCACGACGCTCAGCGCTGCCGATCTTCAGGCCATCCGGGCACTGCTGGACGAGCCGTCCTTCGGGCGCGATGCACGCTCGACCGATTTCTACGATTTGCCCATTGCGATGCACATCGTGCGGCAGAGCAACGGCACCGGCGGCATCGGCGCCGCCGAGGTGGCGGCGGCCATCGACAGCGCGAACATCCTGTTCGCCCAGGTCAATGTAGCGGTGTACGAGATTCAGCCGGTGAACTTCATCGACGAAGACTTCTTCTATTTCGACATGGCGACCGACGTCCAGATGGACAGCCTCAAGCGCTATGACAAGGTGCCGAACGCCGTCAATATCTACTGGGTGCCGAGTGCGTCCAACTTTCCCTACTGCGGCATTTCGTCGTTTCCGTCGTCCGGCGTCCAGGGAATCATCATGAGCAACAACTGCGGGGGGCTGCTGTCCAAGAACTCGACGTTGGTGCATGAGATCGGGCACTACTTCAATCTCATGCACACCCATGAGACCTATCTCGGAACTGAATGCCCCAATGGCAGCAACTGCGCGATTGCCGGGGACCTGGTCTGCGACACACCGGCCGACCCCAATGTCAGCGGCCACGTCGGTGTGGCGCCGGGTTGTCTCTACGACAATTTCGCATCCCCGCCCGGCGGTTGTGATGCGACCCCCTACAATCCGCCGGTTGACAATATCATGTCGTATTCGCGCCAGTCGTGCCGCGATGTTCTCACGGTGGGACAAATCGACCGCTTCCGCTATGCCGTGGAGAAACTCCGGCCGGAACTGGCCACCGTCATCAACGGCGTCCTGATCAGTCCGCTGGCGGTCAATCCGCTGATCGTGCCGCTGGCGACCAAGCAGGATTCGGCGATTGTGCTGCAGAATCTTGGCGTCGGCAATGTGACCTTCGGCAGCGCGACCTCGGTGTTCGGCAACGTGGATATAACCGGTGGGACGCCCGTGACCCTGATGCCCACGCAGTCGGCCAGCGTCACGTTCGAGTATGATGCGCTGGCACTCACTTCGAGTTGCGACCTGGGGGTGGTGTCGGATACAATTGTCATCACGGCCACAGCGCCGACGGTGTGGGAGGTGCGCATTCCGGTGACCGTGAACATTGCGTACGCGGCCACGACGCAGGACTTCAACACGTTTAGCACTTCGTGTTTGCAGCTGGGCGCGCCGAACACGCCGGCGCTTGGTGATCGCACGTCGACTGCCCTCGTCGATCCCGTCAGCAACGTGCTCTACGACGGCTCATTGCTGCTCGGAATGGTCGACGGCTTCGACACGACGGTTTACATGGACATGTTCGCGCAAAGCGATTACCTGACCGCCGATGGATTCGCAGCCGGAGTCGATGCACACGGCCGCGCGACGCAGACGCTGCGCTTCGCGACGACCGATGCCCGGCTGAGCGGCGAAGTGATCTACCACTTCGGCGGCGACACCGGCACGCCCGACAGTTGCCAGATCATCGAGATTGAATACCGCGTGCGCAACGAATGCGACACGGCTCTCCAGCTTGCCGCCGGCATTGCCGGCGACTTCGACATCGACGGCTCCGGGTCGAATAATGCTCGCGTTGCGGCTGCCGACTATCTCGTCTTGGTCGAGCAAGGCGCGCATGCAGCTGGTTTCGCCAATCTCACGCCCTGCCCGCAACTGGGATCGCTGCGGACGCTCTCCAATGCGATTTCGGTGTATCCGAACAATAGTCTCGTTGACGGCGCAACGTATGCGGAGATGATGTCGCCGAACAGCGGCGATCTGCTCGGCCAGGACGTATCGATTCTCATTTCGTTCGGCAGGTTCAATCTTCCATCGGGGGGCGAGCGGACACTGCGCGCTGCGCTGATGACGTCCCAGATCGGCCTGGCGAGCTTGCAGGCCGCCGCCGCTGCCCTGCGCTCGTCGAATCCGCCCGGCTTCTGTTATCTTGAGGTGCCGCAAGTCTTCGGCAAGATCCAAGACGCGATCACGGCCTCTGCCGACGGCGATACGATTGTCATCGCGCCTGGGGCCTATGCCGGGCTGGGCAACAAAGACCTCGACTTTCAGGGGAAGAAGATTGTGTTGCGCGGCGCAGCGGGACCGGCGGCGACAGTAATCGACTGTGCCGGATCGGTGGGAAGCCCGAGCCGCGGCTTGCGCTTTGACAATGCCGCGGAAAACCGCAGTGTGGTGGTCGAAGGATTGACGATCAAGGACGGCTATGCCCCGGCCGACGGTCCTGGTGCGCGTCCGGAGGGCGGCGCGGTAATCATCATGAACGGTGCTTCGCCGATTTTCCGCAATTGCCGCTTCGAATCCAACCATGGCGAGCGCAACGGCGGGGCGGTGGCAATCGAGGCGAGTTCAAATCCGCTCTTCGACAACTGTGTCTTTGTCGGCAACTCGGTCGGCACCGACTGGGGTGGCGCGATTTACCTGGGATCGACCTCCGCCGGGCAAATTGTGAATTGCGAATTTCAGAACAACTCGGCCGTGGCCGGAGGCGCGCTCGCCTTGGACAACAGCGCAACCCTCACCGTCGACGGCAGCCGGTTCAGCGGGAACAACGCCCAGTACGCGGGAGTCGTAGTGTGCGACGCTTCCGCCGCTGATTTCACGGGCTGCATATTTGCGGCTAACTTTGCGGCGATCGCGGCGGGCGTGGGATATTCTTTCAACGAGACCACACCCTCGACCTTCACCAATTGCACCTTTGTCGGCAACTTCCTGTCAACGCCAAGCCCGAATTCGGCCAGCGTGTACTATGCGCAGGATGCACCGGTGGAATTCTCCCGCAGCATCTTCTATGGCAACACCGGCGACGAGGTTCTGATCTGCGACGGCAGCGGCGCCTTCACGATTGACTGCAGCGACATGTTCGGCAATGCCGCCGGAAACTGGACCGGTTGCGTAGCCGGTCAGGCCGGCAGCAGCGGCAATTTCTCCGCCGATCCGATCTTCTGCAACCTCGCGGGCGAAGATTACCGGGTGAGAAGTTCCTCGCCCTGCGCGCCGGCGAACAACTCCTGCGCCGCCTTGATCGGCGCGGGCGCACCGGCCTGCGGCAATACGCCGGCAGGAAGTGATGTGGCAGTCGCGGTGGCCGACAGCGTGACGGTGATCTTCGCGACGGTCACCGACGACGGTGAGAGTTCGGTGGCAGTTTCCTCCAGCGGCCCGACTCCTCCGGCCGGATTCGAGATTGTTCCGTCGAACCCGGAGGCGTACTACAATATCACGACGACCGCGCCGTTTGCGGGCGTGATCGAGATCTGCATCAATTACGATCCGGCGCAGGTCGCTCCCGGGAATGAGGCCGACTTGAAGCTGTTTCACTACGATGGTTCGAGTTGGGATGACATTACTACGGCGATCGACGAGACCAACAACGTCATCTGCGGGGAGACGACGACGTTGTCGCCGTTTATCATTGCGCGGCCGGGTTATATCTGCGGCGATGCCGACGGCACGGCGATTGTGACGATTTCCGACGCTGTTTATCTGATCTCCTACATCTTTGCCGGCGGACCGGCGCCGAATCCGATTTTGTCCGGCGACGCCGATTGCAGCAGCACGGTGAACATCTCCGACGCCGTGTACCTGATCAACTACATCTTCGCCGGCGGTCCGGCGCCGTGCGCGGGGTGCCCGTAGGCTCCAACATCAGATTAATCGATGCGGAGAAACACAACAGCCGCCTGGATCGCTCCGGGCGGCTGTGCTATTCCTGCTCCTTGGAATCTTGACGGTGTGGATGCGCTCCGCCTAACCGAAAACATCCTTGTTGGTGTCGATTTCGTACTTCTTGATTTTTTCAAATAGTGTTGTGTAGTCGATCTGCAGAATATCCGCGGTCTTGCGTTTGTTGCCGCGGGTCTGATTGAGGACGCGGATAATCATCGCGCGCTCGGCCTGCATCTGCGCCATCTGGCCGACCTCCTTCAAACCCGCACCTTCGCGCAGGCGCACATCCTCCGAAGTCGACAGGCGAATCGCCAGATGCTCCGGCTTGATCTTCTTCCCTTCCGCCAGGATGATCGCCCGCTCGATGGTGTTCTCCAGTTCGCGGACGTTGCCGGGCCAGTGGTAGCGCTCGAGAATTTGCAGGGCTTCGCGCGAAAGCGTTTTTTCGCCCTTTTTCATCTGCCGCCAATACTTGTTGATGAAGTAACTCGCCAGCGGGACGATGTCCTCGCGGCGTTCGCGCAGCGGCGGAATATGAATCGGGAAGACCGAGAGACGGTAGAACAAATCCTCGCGGAAGCGTTTCTTGGTGATCGCTTCCTGCAGATTCATGTTGGTCGCGGTGATGATGCGGACGTCGACCTTGATCGGCTTGGTGCCGCCGAGGCGCTCGAAGGTCTGTTCCTGCAGGACGCGCAGCAGCTTGGCCTGCAGCGAGAATTCGAGGTCGCCGATTTCATCGAGGAAGATCGTGCCGCCGGAAGCGATTTCGAACTTGCCCATTTTGCGGGCGTGCGAGGAGGTGAAGGCGCCTTTCTCCGAGCCGAACAACTCATTTTCCAGCAGCTCGCCCGGAATCGCCGCGCAGTTGATGGTGATATATGGCTTGGTCTTGCGCGACGAGAGCGAATGAATCGCCCGCGCAAACAGCTCCTTGCCGGTGCCCGATTCGCCGGTGAGCAGGATGGTCGTGTCGGAGGAGGCCACCTTCTGTACCAGCCGCATCACTTCGATCATTTTTTCGCTGGTGCCGATGATGTCGGTGAAGCCGAGCGATTCGGCCAGTTCTTCGCGCAGCAGGTTGTTTTCGGCGACCAGCCGCTGATTTTCAAGCGCCCGCTCGACGATCATGCGCAGGTGGCCGGTATCGAACGGTTTTTGCAGGAAGTCGAACGCCCCCTTCTTCATCGCCTCGACCGCCGTTTCGATCGTACCGTAGGCCGTCATGACAATCACAGCCGAGTCGGGGTCGACCTGCCGCACCTGCGACAGGACGTCCATGCCGGAGATATCGGGCATGCGCAGATCGGTCAGGATGACGTCAAAATGCTTTTCCTTGGAGCGCGCGACGCCGACATCGCCGGTCTCGGCAGTCTCGACATCGTAACCGTCGGCCGCCAGCGAGGCCTTCAGCATTTCGCGCATACTGTCTTTGTCGTCGATAACGAGTATGTTAGACACGGCAGTTCCTTGCGATAGTCGGCCGCGCGGCCGGTGATCATCCTCTTCTCGATTATCGACAGATCGGGGATTATCTTCAGCGCGGCAACGTCTTCCGGTGACGGCGCTTACGGTTTGCAGTTGCGGCAGGGGGAATAACAGTCGTTCAGGAATTCCTCGCGCGTCGAGCGCTTGACCAGATGCTTCATTTCCCCGCTTTCGACAGCGCTGCAGGTAGGGCGGTGGAAGCGCCGCCGTTCGGTATTGCCATAATAGACGCTCTCCAGCGGCTCCGGCGCGTGCGACCAGATGCCAACCTTCTCCCTCAAAGCAGCCCGCTGGGCGGCGCAGAGTTCCTGGAAGGCCGCGCTTGCCAGTTGACCCTCGAAGAAATAGGCGGTGGCCAGGCCGTCCTCGAGCAGTCGTTCGTTGACGAAAATCGAGTCGGCGAAGACGAAGGCCAGCAGGCGCTGGTAGCGATCCGTCTTCTCCTTGCCGAATTCGTAGCGGATTTGAGCGGCTGAAGTCAGCAGGCGTTGAAGTTCTACTTCAGCCTCTTTGGCGAACGGCTGTCCCTTCTCCGGCGTATCGATGCCCAGAAGTCGCACAGTGTTTCCTTCTGAATCGGTGAAGGTGTCGCCGTCGAGGACGTGCACGCCCGGCTGGAGGGTTTCCGGAGGCGGTACCGGTTCGGGTTTACGCGCAATCTCGCGCACCAACAGCAGGATGATCGCCAGCAGGATGAGGCCGAAGATATGGGAGAAACGGATTTTGCCGCCCGAACGCCTTTTGCTCAATACGAATCGCCCCGCAACCTTTCGCGCAGATGCCGCATTTCTTCAGTGTCGCGGCCGAATTCCTCCGCCTCGGCCAAATGATGGCGGGCCTTGGTCAGATCTTCCTTTTCGAAATAGATTTCCGCCGCCACGATATGGGCGGGCTGATGCGACGGATTCAGGCGAATCGCCGTATCGATCGCTTCGGCGGCTTTCTCCAGCCGATCGAGAATCAGGAAATACTCCGCCAGCACGATGAGCGGCTCGGGATAGGAGGCATCGAGTTCCTGCGCCCTGCGGACCAGTTGCAGCAAGCGCTCGTCATCCTCGGTGTCGGTCGACTTGATCCGCTCGAGGTAGGCATAGGCGAGGCCGATCAAATAGCCGGGATCGTACGGATTCTTGCGAATCGCTTTGAGAAATTCCGCCTCGGCCTCTTCGAGGCGGTCCTGCATCAGGTAGACCCACCCAAGGGCGAAGTTGACCTGCGAACTGCCGGGATTATAGCGGAAGGCGCGGCGGATATGTTCCTCCGCGCGCGCGTATTGCTGCGTTTCCTTGAAGGCGTACGCGATTCCCATCTGCATCTCGAAGTCGTCCGGATTGTTGTCCAGCGACTCTTCGAACGACTGGATCGCCAGCGGATAGTTGCCCTTGGAGAGGAAGAACTCTGCGCGCTGGCGCGGATCGGACTCGAGTTCCATCGTCATATGCAGGAGCGCGTGAAATTCGCGCTTGTCGAAGTCGATTTCCAGGCCACGAGCGAAGGCTGCCCGCGCCGCCTCAAACTGACCGCTCTCCAACCGGCACTGCCCCAGGCCCAACAGCGCGCGATGGCTGTATTCGCGCCGCTCGGTGAGGTCGCATTCCACCGCGCGGTCAAAGTGGCGGGCGGCCTCGTCGTAGAACGACATCGCCAGCAGCGTCGCGCCCATTTCGGTCAGATACTTGGCGGAGTCGGGGAATTCCTGCAGGCTGTTTTCCAACTCGTGCCGGCTCGACTTCATGCGCCCGGACCGCTGATAAACCAGCGAGCGGTGATAGTGGGCTTCCGGCGCTTCGGGGAATTCCCAACGCAGGAACGCCTCGCCGGGATTGCGGCGGATGTAATTATTGTATTCCTCGGCGGAATTGAATTTCATGGTCTGGCTGACCCGCCGATGCAGGATTTTCGTGATGGAGCTGTTCCGGGAGATGATGCGGTCGGTCTCGCGCAAGACCGTGTCGTAGTCGCCGGCTTCGAGCGCCGAACTGATCGAGACGAACGACGCCTGCGGGTCGCCGGCGCGCTTGATGCGGCGCACGACGGCGCGCAAGAACTCGCGGAATTGTTCGATCATACGCGACTAATGTATGGCGGAATCGGATACCGTCAAGACTAAAACTGATTAGTATTATTGATACTACTATGACTCAGTGCCGGCAATCGGCGTCTGAGACCTGGAACTATCCCGCAAGCTGTGGTACGCTTGGGATCGATAGATTCTGCAGGAAAATCGCGGCTTGTCCGCAACGCAGCGGTCCAGCCGAAGATATTTCCCGGGGCCCCCAACCTGGTCACTTTTACTATTATTGATACTAATTAAACTCCGGTTCCGCCTCCCCCTCGAGGTGTCCTGGGGACGATTCCAAACGAGGGTGGCGATCATCAAGGCGAGGCTAATCACTGATGAAGCAGTCCATTACAGCGGATTCAGCGGGTCGGCGCGGTTGCGGCAGACTCTGCGGTCACTCTGCGAGCAGAGGCAAAACACGTAGTATTATTGATACTATGTCTGCGCGGGTGTCGCGGAATTGCCGCGAAAATCGCGGTTGAGCTGGCTGCGGCGGCCAGTTCCCTGCCCTGGGCGCACCTTGTCTGGGGGAGATGGGTTCGCTGCGCACAGTCGAAATGGCCGGGCGTGTGCTCTGCGGAGCCCGGGCAGGGCCGGCTCGTCCTATATGGAGCTGACTCGGGTCGGGTGGCTTCTGGGCTTGGTTCCAGGCACAAGGACAGGTGGGAGAAGACCGGCGGGCGGTCCGGGCTGGCGATATCCGATTTCGTTGAAAATGAAGCTGTTATCGCTGGGGATTTCGGCCGGAAAAGGGCAAAAATTCCCTTGACATTTCCGCCCCCAAGCGTAGATTGGTGCCGGTTGGTTGAACGTTTTGATGTACCTACCGTACATTACTCTCAGCAAAATCAGCACGTTTTCCGGTTAACGACAGCGTTAACAGCACAAGCCTCTTGCACCAAGCAAACCCATGTCGATGCGGTTTTTGTTACACAAAATCGTGATCGTCGTGTACTGCGTCCTCCTATTCTCTCTTATCACCAAATCCTCATTCGCTTTACTTGTCGCAACTACTAACTGATGAAGCAAGACGCAGTCTTGAGGAGGTGTGATCGCTTCGGGCGGTTCACAGTCGATATCGTAGTTAAGAAGACAATTACTGTGTACGACCTTACGCGGGGAAACTAAAGCGATACTCGGAAGTACCGAAGTTATTAGCAGAGGTGACCCCAATCTCCAAGATTAGGAATCCTTGAGACAAGTAGTTGGCCGGTTGACCCAACAACCCTAGACAAGTTCACGGGTCGCTCCAACTCCCAGGTCTCGGTCAGACTGCTGCAGGCTGCATGATCTGCTGCAACTGCCGGGGACTTAGGTTGGTGTCTTCGCAGCCCGCGCTGCGCCGGTCGAACTACCAACGTATTTTCCTAACTGTGTAAGGAGGAAGTACATGTTCAAAAGACTTTTGCTGGTCGTGCTGACACTGGCCCTAATCGTGGGTCTTTGCAGCATGGCTTTTGCAACCAAGGATCCGAGTTCCTATAAAGTTGGCACCTATACGATCGGCGTGCCAGGATCGGGCCGCGCGCTTCACCAGCCGCAGCCGATTCACCCGCCGACGACTCCGTATTCAAACGGCATTGTTCACGCGTTGCCGAATCCCCAACAGCCTGCTCCGCGCTCAGCCGCAGCGACCTGCGACTGGCATTCCCAGTACGGCACCATTAGCTACTACTTTAATGGTTCGGCTGGTTTCGGACAGGCGGTGCGGTGGACTCAGACCAACGCGGCTGA
>JADYYF010000086.1 GCA_020853795.1 Candidatus Zixiibacteriota bacterium | reverse complement strand
TCGGTTAGAAAAGTCGGGAAGCACTATTACGTCGACTATCGGGATGCGGACGGCAGACGGATTCGCAAAAGTGTCGGCAATGCGAAAGTTGTTGCCGAGCAGTTTCTCAAGAAAGTTGAGGGCGAAGTTGCGACCGGCAAACACCCTTTGGCTCCCAATCAGATCCTTATAGCGGAATTCTTCACCAAGTACCTGCAACACATCCGCACGACAAAATCGCCGAGCACTTGGAAGCGTTATCGCGCGGTGGTTGACCACTTTCAAAGATATCTAACATCGCTTCCGGCGCGCAGAAAAATCTCGGATATCAAGGTTCGAGACATCGATGACTTCAAAGCATGGCGAAAGCAGCAATCAGTGAATCGAAACGGACAGCCGGTTGTTCCGGGTTCAGAAAGCGATGCCAACACGAAGACAGGCGCTGATCCGGTTACAATCAACTTTGAGATCAATACTCTTCGGACGATCTTCAATGTAGCCATCAAATGGGGATACTTGCTCACGAACCCGACACGCGAAGTTGAACGCCTTAAGGTCAAGAAATCGCAGGTTCCTAATTGTCTGTCACAGGAAGATTGCCATAAGCTATTAGAAGCATCGCCTCAACCGTTTAGGGACATGTTTACCATCTATCTTTGTACCGGTATGCGTCTTGCTGAACTAACCAATCTCGAGTGGTCGGATGTCGACTTCGCCAACAACATCATTCATATACGTCATAAGCCCGATTGGAATCCCAAGTCCGGTGAGCGCACGATTCCGATGAACTCCCAGGCGAGAGCTATCCTTAAGTCAAGATTGCCGAAGTCCTTGAACAAACAGCGACGGACATTGGTATTTGCCGGCAACAACGGAATGCCCATGACCAAGAGCGTACGACCGGCATTGTTGAAAGCCGCGAAAGAAGCGGGACTTCCCTACCTCACAAGAGTGCACACGCTGCGACATACGTGTGCAAGTCTCTTGCTGATGCATGGCAAGACCGTCTTCGAAGTCAAAGAATTGCTAGGGCACTCCGATGTTACAACTACCATGATCTATGCCCACCTATTCCCGAGCAAACTGGCCAGCGCCGTCGAAGTGCTGGACTTCTCGGAGCAAAAGAAAAGCGAGCACAAGTGACTTTGTGCTCGCTTGACGTCCGTAACTATGGCCTACTTACGGACACGCCGCGCACGGCGCCGGCCCACCTGCCCATATCTAATTCACAAGATACACTGCCTCAGTTATGTCCACTCACCCATTGCGGTCAGGGCCTCCTATCTGCTGTGGCGACGGCGCCGGTCACCGGGGGGAAGGCAGGCTGGCCCCCCTTCCCAAATCTTCTACCCAAACCACATCTTCGCTCGAGTCCCTTCCGTGTCCAAATGTAGCTGACGGCAAACTGCCCACGCCTGTTGATTCCCATGGCTGGACCCAGCGTAACGCTTCAGGTCGCGTATTCAGGCGGAAACTAAGGGAATTCCTTAGCTCCCGCTGCGCATTTCCGCACGCGCCCTCATTCATTGGCGGATTCTGTTTGGGCCAGCGGCTGAATCGCAATTCTCCATAAGCTACCGCGTCTTTCCTGACTAGCATCCTCGATTATCCGGCTGCGCCCGATAGCGGCAATTTTTCAGATGACGTTACTTCCCGTTGGATGAAACAAACGAGTCAAGACTCCCTTCGCCGCGGCAAGCAGCGCTCCCATCGGGCCGTCCACATTCAGGCCTACATTCGATGGGCGCCAGCCGCGACGCGGAGACTTCGGTGTCTTCACTCTCAACCCAATGGAGGTTACGCACAATGAAGAGTAAGCGTGTCGAAGCCATGGTCCTTGAGCGGCGCGATAATTCCACGAGCCTGCTGATTAGGGCCAGTGACGCGGTGGTGCAGGCGACCTACTCCGAACTAGCTCCTTGTCAATTTCCGGTTTGGACGGGCACGCCGGTTCAGGTCGAGTTGCCTTTCGGCGGCGTCAAACGGCATGTCGCCGGGCTGACTTCTGAGGACTCTCCTCGCAAGAATGCCGATGGTGGATTGCCAGACATCATCAGGTTCCCTGTCTATTCCAGTCAGATTGCCGCCACACCTGAGGCGTTTGAAAACCTTCCCCGCTCAGCACGCAGCCGAGGCAATACCGCTGACGTTATCTCGCGGGAGCCATTGGTGGCGATCGGCATTTCCGCTTCTGGTCAGACGGCTGACGGTTCCCATGTGGAAACTCACGGTGTGCTGCCCATCTGGCTTGATGACACCGCTGTTCTGGTGACGCTCAACTGGTACGAAGGCGAACCTAACGAGGGGACCCCCAATTCGGAGTGGTATCTGCGCGGCACCGAGGGCATGCCGCTGGAGGAAGGGATCCGGACGATTCGAAGCTTCGCGCTCTGGTCCTCCCAACTCTCGGATAAGCGCTACGCTCTCACGATGTCGCCCTGGAAGCTCGGGGAAGCTCTCCTGGGCAACCCCGGCCATGAGATCAAGCACAAGATCTGGCAGCGAGAGTGGAGCTTCGCGAGTTTCGACGATTTTAGAGTTGCTCTCGGCCGCTTTTGTGACGGGTTGCTCGGACTGACAACGACCGAACACCAATCGCTCGCCGGGCAGCGCGCTTGACAAACCACCATTCAGTATTGAGGAGATTGACATGCGTATAGTGATTCCCAAAGAGATTCTGCATGCGGAAAAACGCGTCGCAGCAATTCCGGAAACAGTTGAGAAACTCCGCAAGATAGGCTTCGATGTCGCCGTCCAGGCAGGCGCTGGAGAAGGCATTTTCGTTTCCGACGAAGCCTATGAAAAGGCCGGCGCTAAAATCGTCGCCAACGTGGAAGAACTGTTTGCGATGGCTGACGTGATCCTGAAGGTCAAGCAGCCAATCTTCAACGAGACTGTCGGCAAGCACGAAGTTGACATGATGCCTCAGTCGGCGACGTTGGTGACATTCCTACACCCGGCATCGCCGGACAGCCACGAGATGGTGCATAAACTCGCCAGTCGCGGCATCCTCGCATTCACTATGGACGGCATTCCCCGAATCTCTCGTGCTCAGCGGATGGATGCTCTGACTTCGATGAGCACGGTGGCCGGCTATCGCGCGGTGCTCGATGCCGCGGAATACCTGCCGCGATTCTTGCCGATGGTGGGAACTGCGATCGGCGCAATCAAGCCCGCGACGGTTCTCGTGATCGGTGCCGGCGTGGCCGGATTGCAGTCAATTGCTACCGCGAAGCGCCTCGGCGCCGTGGTCAAGGCGTGGGACATCCGCGAATCTGCTCGACAGGAAGCCGCCAGCTTAAACGCCAAAGTCGAAGGCTTCGATGTTCCAAGCGATCTGGCTATTGCCGAGGGCGGCTACGCCAAGCAGCTCCCCGACTCCTGGCTGAAGAAGGAGCAGAAAGCCGTCTGTGATATCGCCCACCAGATCGACATCATGATTCTGTCGGCTCTGGTTCCGGGTTCGCTGGCCCCGGTTATTGTGACCGAGGAGGCGGTGGCAAGCATGAAGCCAGGCTCCGTTATCATCGACATTGCCATTGACCAGGGCGGTAACTGCGCACTCTCCAAGCCCGGCCAGGATGTGGTGAAACACAATGTTCGTATCTGCGGCGTGCAAAACCTTCCCGGACGCATGCCCATGCAGTCGTCGTGGCTCTATGCGAACAACATGTACTACTACATCGAAAACTTATTCAAGAACGGCTCTGTGACGCCAGATTTCTCCGATCAAATCGCTCAATCCTCCCTGGTCACCAGGGGTGGGAAGATTGTTTACGGGCCGGCGCTTGAAGCCATGCGTGAAAGCGTGGCGGCGGTATGAACAATCCCATGGAGGAATACAATGTCTGACCTGATTCTGATGTTGTCCGTATTTGCCGTGGCATTTGGAGTGGGCTATCTGCTCATTTCGCGGGTCCCCCCGCTCTTGCACACCCCGCTGATGTCGATGACAAATGCGGTCTCGGCCGTGACCATCCTGGGAGCGATCCTGCTGTTTACGATCCCCTCCGGTGCCGGTTACAAAATTGTTGGCATGCTGGCTCTAATGACAGCAGCCTTCAACCTGATCGGAGGTTTCGTGATCACTGACCGGATGACGCGGTTGTTCAAGACACAACAGGACTCGCATCTGAAGTCCGAGGACCGTGGCATGTAATATTGTGGTCGTCGCCGCGTTCAGGCCCCCTTCCGTGTGCTAACGGCAATGTCTGGCACGACGGCTGACTCGGTTCGGCCGCCAAAGGAGACTCAACGAGCACCGACCTGAACGCGGCGCGACGGTGAAACGAAGGAGCACAACAACCTATTACCTGCTCTGACCGGACAGCCGCGTTGATCGCGCCGGTACCTTGACGGGAGCAACCGTGCAACGGTCCTGAGGCAGCTTGATTGAGGAAAAACACATGGACAATACAATGACTCTGATTCTGGAGCTTGCGATCATCGCTTTGCTGATCGTCGGCATCACCCTGTTTCGTACTCCGAGAGGCGCTCGCTGGGGCAACCTGACAGCGGCTGCCGCATTGCTTGCAGCCATCGTCTTGGTCGCCTCAACCCACCGAATCGTCGACGTTTCGTGGTTGGTCGCGGCCCTTCTCATTGGCGGTGCCGTGGGCATCGTCGTTGCAGTCCGGGTCACGATGATTCAGATACCGGCGATGGTGGCTTTCCAGCACGGCGCCGGCGGCGTGGCTGCCTGCACCGTCGCGCTGGTCGAGTTGACGCGTTCCGGCGCCGAACTGACGCCGCTCGGTGAAGTATCGGGATATCTCGGTCTGGTGATCGGCGCCGCTACGTTTAGCGGCAGTATGCTGGCGAGTGCCAAACTTGCGGCAAAGATCAAACAAACGCCTACGATCCTGCCCAAACACAACTTCGCACTGCTGATCCTGCTCGCGGCAATCGCGGGACTCTGCCTGACGGCCTCTGCATCGACAGGCTCGGGGCCGATCGCCTTGCTCATCGTCGCGCTGGCGGCATCGGTCCTCCTTGGCTGGTTATTCGCCATTCGCATTGGTGGCGCCGACATGCCGGTGCTGATCTCATTTCTCAACGCCACCGCTGGACTCGCTGCGGCATTTTGCGGTATCGTGATCAAAAACCAGCTGCTCATTGCCTGCGGTGCGACGGTAGCTGCCTCAGGCTCGATTCTGACCGCGGTGATGTGCAAGGCCATGAACCGCAGCTTTGTCAAAGTGCTGTCGGGCAACAAGTCCGTGCCGACTTCAGTAACGCGGCCGGCGGCACCGGAGCGACCCGCGGTCCCACGGGTAGTCCGGACCTTCGCGGAATCGATGACTGAGGCCAAGAGACTGCTCCACGAGGCTGGAAGCGTTATTATTGTCCCGGGTTACGGCATGGCGCTGGCCAAAGCGCAATTCAAAGTCGCAGACCTGTCGCAACGGCTCATGCAAATGGGAAAGAAGGTCAGCTTCGCGATCCATCCCGTCGCCGGCCGCATGCCCGGCCATATGAATGTTCTCCTGGCGGAAGCCGATGTCGACTACGAGTTACTGCGCGAAATGGATGACGTAAATGGCGAATTCGCCGCAACCGACGTTGTGCTGGTCATCGGGGCGTGCGATGTCGTCAATCCCGCTGCTATCATGAAAGCCGACACACCGATTTCCGGCATGCCGATCCTTAACGCGCATGAAGCAAAGCACGTGCTGGTCTTCAACCTCGACGAACGGCCGGGATACTCCGGTGTGCCCAACTCGCTCTACGACGAACCGTCGACAATCCTGCTGTTTGGTGACGCTGGAAAGACTATCGGCGAAGTTCTCGCAAGTCTGGAGCCTACTCCGCGCCTGGAAGGAGTCAACGTATGACCCTTGCGCTGAAACAGATCAATGGGAGGCTACTCCAAGCTCAGTACGCCGTCCGCGGACCGATCGTCCAGCGCGCGCAGGAGCTGGAGGCGGCCGGGCACAAGATCATCTACTGCAATATCGGCAATCCGCAGGCGCTCAAGCAAAAACCGCTTACCTACTTGCGCCAGATCCTCTGTCTGATCGAATATCCCGATTTGCTGGAGAATGCCGATGTCACGCGGCACTTCCCGCGCGATATTGTCGACCGGGCGAAATCTATCCTCGCCCGGCATCCGCATGGCACCGGGGCGTACAGCCAGAGCGCCGGCATCCCTTTTGTCCGAAAGGCAGTCGCCGACTTCATTGCCAAGCGCGACGGCATTGCCGCCGATCCGGACCGTGTGATCCTGACTGATGGCGCCAGCAAGGGCGCACAGGCAGTCCTGACTGCGCTTCTAAGAACAAAGAATGATGGTTTCATGATTCCCATTCCGCAGTACCCGCTGTACAGCGCCAGCCTTGAACTGTATGGCGGTCAGAAGATTGGCTACATGCTCGACGACGACGACCATTGGCAGCTCAATGAAGCGGCTCTGGAGTGCAGCCTGGAGTCGGCCAAGAAGCGCGGAGTCAATCCGGTTGGGATCGTCGTGATCAATCCCGGCAACCCGACTGGCGCGGTATTAACAGCGGAGAATATCCAGATGGTCGTCGCCTTCGCGCGACGCCACCGCCTGGCGATCATTGCGGACGAAGTGTATCAAGAGAATATCTATGGGACAGGAATGAGGTTCTATTCCTTTGCCCGGATTATGAATCATCTCGGCGTGATCGATGTACCGCTCTTCAGCCTGCACTCGGTCTCTAAGGGATTCCTGGGAGAATGCGGTCACCGCGGGGGCTATCTCGAAGTGCGCAACGTTTCGGACGACGTTTTCGCCGAGTTCATTAAACTCCAGTCCATCGGTCTGTGCGCCAACGTGCCGGGGCAGATCGCTACCTATCTCATGGTATCGCCACCTCAGCCTGGCGAGCGGAGCTACCAGGCTTATATATCGGAACGCGATGCGATTCTGGTCGACCTGGGAGCCAAGGCTCGAATTCTCGGTGAAGGGATCAACAGCATTCCGGGAATGTCGGTTGACATTCCCCAGGGAGCAATGTACGCCTTCGTGCGCTTTGAACTTCCCTCCGAACGCGGGGTCGATCTCGGGCAGTTGACGCCGGAACAACTGGCAGCCTACGTGTCGAAGCGAGAAAGCGAATACTGCCTCGCGTTGCTTGAAAAAACGGGAATCTGCGTAGTTCCCGGCTCCGGTTTCGGACAGAAGCCCGGCACTTTTCACTTTCGCATGACATTTCTGCCGCCGCTCGAGGAGATCCAACTACTCGTGCAGAAGTTGGATGATTTTCACAGTTCCTACGTCGCCCCTCGGAACGATCACTCGGGCGTCGCGACGATGTCACGCTGTTAGCAACTGGTTTGCAGCAGCCGAAAGGCTGCCGCAACCGGTCAGATGCCGCCGGAGTCCATCAAGCCGGCTCGTCGTCGGGTAAGTCGAGCGAGATCAACCCTTCGCGGATTGCAAACTTGGTCAGCCCGGCGACATTTTTGATCTCAAGCTTGAGCATCAGGTTCTTGCGGTGAGTCTCAACCGTCTTCTTACTCACGTGAAGCTTCGCAGCAATATCGGCGGTGGCATGACCTTCGGCGATCATCTGCAAAACCTCGCGCTCGCGCGCGGACAGCTTCTGCAGGGCCGAACCGAGCGCCGGTGACAAGCGTTGCGCGTAGTCCTCGACGACGATGTCGACAATGCTGGGGCTCAAATACCGACCGCCCCGCGTCACAATCCTGATTGCTTCGCTCAGTTCGGTAAAAGCGCTGTCCTTCAGCACGTACCCGGATGCGCCGGCGGAAAGCATGCCGGCAACATACTGTCGATCAGCATGCATTGACACGGCCAGAACTCTGATGCCGGGCATTTCAGCACGGATCTGGCGAGTGGCTTCGATCCCGTTCAACTCCGGCATGCCCACATCAATCACCACCAGATCGGGGGACAGCTCCCGACAAAGGCGAACCGCCATGCGACCGTTGTTGGCTTCACCGACGATCTCCATATGCGGCTGTTTTTCCAGCAGTACCCGGAGGCCCTCGCAGAACAGTCTGTGGTTATCCGCTAAGAGTATCTTCATGTTCTCCCGCTCCTTGCCTTCAGTCTCTGTCCCACTCCCCGACCGGCACCCACAAGTGGACCCGCGCGCCTTTGCCGGGGCTGGAGTCGATGACTAACCGTCCGCCTAAATACGCCAGCCGTTCCCGGATACTGAAGATCCCAAACCCGCCGCTAGCCGAGGGATACTGCTGTTGCAGCTCCGACCCAAAACCCACACCGTTGTCGGCTATACAGACATGGACGGCACTCTCCTCGTGCTGGAGGTAGACACGCACCTCGGTTGCTTTGGCATGTTTCAAGGTATTGGTAAGAAGCTCTTGTATCGAACGAAAGAGCATCACGCGCACTCCTTCTCCGAGAGGGATGTTCTGGTCAGTACCGACAACTTCGACCGCCAGCGCGTGCTGCTTCTTGAAGTGATCGCACAGCCATACGATCGCCTGGTAGAAACTCAGCTCGTACAGGATGGGCGGGCTGATCTTGGCAGTGATCGAACGGGTTTCGACGATGATCTGTTGAAGAAGCACCAGGATGTCTTCGACTCGTTCCTTGTGTGTCTCGGGAAGCACGTGCCGCAGCGTCTCCAACTTGAGCTTAGTCAACGCCAGACTTTGACCGATACTGTCGTGTAGATGTAGCGCCAATTGCCGGCGCTCGCGTTCCTCCGCCAGAGTCAATTCGGAGGCCAATGAGCGCAAGTGCTGCTGGTACGTTGACAGCTGGAGTTGCGATTCCTTCAGCGAGTACGCTTCAGATAGGCGGTGCGCCACTGTGATCAGGAGGTCTTTTTCCTCAACAAGAAACTCGGGCTCGGTGCCGTCAGGCAACGGTTCAAGATATCCCACTTCCAGCGTGCCGATTTGCTCGTCGTTGACAACTATCGGTTGCTGAATCCGCCAGCGCGGCTCGCGGAAGCTGGGGTTCTGGTAGGTACGGTTTTTCAGACTGATACGGGAGCAGGCAAATTCGGGGTACTGCCAGGCGGCCGGTAGAATATTCACGATCTTCTGGAAGATCTCACTCAATTCCAGATTCTTGGCCTCAAACAGGTCCGATACCGTGTGAATCGCCTCGAGTTCCTTCACTCGCTCAGCCAGAGCGTGTGACTGCGCGTGCAGACTCTGCTCCAACAATCGCTTGCCCTTGCTGTCCTTCGCCACCACGGCCTCGGCACAAATGCTTGTTATCGGCTGGTGAACTGTTGTTCAGTGCACCTGTATCATCAAATCAAATACACTACTACTTCGGTACATTGTCAACTGTTTTCGTCGGACACGTGAAGTCGACCCGCATTCGGTACCTCCCCGCTGGGCAATCCAAGGCGGCAACTGCATTTCTTTCAGCTCTGCATTGCGTTGCGCTTGTCGCAACGCAATGCAATCAACCTGACCAGTCGACGCAGCTCTGATTCTTCACCGCCTCCTAAGGGAAAACCGTAGTCGTTTCAGGAAATGGAGCACTTGTCCTACGTCCCAAAACTAGCTCCTCAAACGAAATTCAACGTGGCCTGGGCTATCCGTACGGCAGTGTCGGTTTCCGGAACTGGAGGGTCGACAATCCGTCCATGCCCGATAGCGACAATATCCATGCTGCCGTTACTTGATGCAGGAAATGAGTGAGCAAGAGTCCGACTCGAAGCGGTTGCGGCGCGACCTGCAGGAACTGAAAACGGGATACCCGTTAACCGGGCTTTCGGTCGAACACTCTGGGGGCAATCAAATGCTCGGAGGATTTACGTATGACCGCCATCAGCTACAACGCGTTTGTGCACGCCCAAGCGCAAGTCGATCGGATTGCCGCGCTGCTTGGAATTGACGATCCGGTTCGTCAGTTGATTCGACGCCCCCTGCGCGAGTATTCCTTCTCCATTCCGGTCCGCATCGACAACGGCGAGAGCATGGTGTTTCAGGGTTTCCGAATCCAGCATAACGACGCCCTTGGTCCCTGCAAAGGCGGAATTCGCTTCCATCCGCAGGAGACACTGGATGGTATCAGGGCTCTGGCGATGTGGAATACCTGGAAATCGGCGATCGTGAATGTTCCTCTCGGCGGTTCAATGGGTGGGGTCGTCTGTGATCCCCGGTTTCTCAGCGCCAATGTCCAGGAGAAGATCTGTCGCGGATGGATCCGGCAGATGTCGCGGTCGGCCGGTCCACATCTCGATATCCCCGAACCCGATGTCATGACCAATGCCCAACATATGCTGTGGATGCTCGACGAATTTGAGTCGGTTCACTATGGCCGATTTCCCGGTTCCGTCACAGGCAAACCGGTTACTTTCGGAGGTTCATGCGGGGCTCGCGAGGCTACGGGATTCGGCATGATCTTCATGTTGCGCGAGGCACTCAAGGAACTGGATCTAAAGTTTTCTGATACAACGGCGGCCGTACAGGGATTCGGCAACGTCGCGCGCCACGCTGTGAATCAGTACGCAAAGTGCGGGGGCACAGTTCTGGCGATCGCGTGTCTGGACCAACAGGAGAAACAGCCCCACACATTCAGAAAAAGGGACGGCATCAAATATGAAGAACTCGCTCTTCTATCCGATCAGTTTGGCAATATCGATAAAAGTCGCGCAGCGGCCCTCGGTTATGAAGTACTCCCCGGCAATGCCTGGTTACGGGAATCGGTAGATATTCTGTTGCCCGCCGCCTTCGAGTATCAGATAACAGCGGCCAATGTCACAGATATCGGCGACCGGGTTCGAGTCATCATTGAAGGCGCCAATGGTCCCGTAGCACCGGATGCCGACCAGATTCTGGCCGACCGCGGCTTGTTGGTGATTCCGGACACTGTGGCCAATTCTGGAGGAGTCATTTCCAGCTACTTCGAGCAGGTCCAGAGTAACGCCAACCACTACTGGACTGAGGATGAAGTCTTCGGCAAGCTGGACTTCAAGATGACTGGAGTCTTTCACGAAGTCTATGAAACGAGTGTGCGCCGGCGCTTGAGTATGCGCGATGCGGCTCTCTGCATCGGCATCGGTCGCGTAGCCGATGCCTGCCGCGAGCGCGGCTGGGTATGACGTTGAGCCGAAGCCTAACGTATCGGACTTGCGACATTCGTATGCGTCGGCGCGGGGAGACAGGAAGCGCAGGTCACGGAGTTATCCTTTATCGTTAGAGCGAACCGGTAGACAATTCTGTCCCTGTCGATCTGAATCAAGGCTGCTCCTCCGGCGCTCATTCGGTGCTGGACTAGCCCCTACCTCTGCCCCATGCAACCGGCGAACGCCGGTGGCGTATGATTCATCTCGTGCGGAGTCAACAGAACATTTGCGATCGCTGACTGCATAAGCCGGAGGATCACTGCCAGAGTTAGGTAACTGGCAGTTTCTTAGACATGCCTCCTCTATGATGTTGGTGAAGCCCAAACCAAGACCGGTCAAATACTTCGCTATGTCGCATTGGATCGCGTCCGTCACCATTGAGCCTTCAACGACTTCTCAAACTTAGACCCTCATTTCCCAACATCGCCAGCTGCCCGCCCTTCAGTCCTGAGCCTCTCCGAAGCTCAGCTATCTTTTACTTGATCAAGATGAAGAACCGGAAGCGCCTCCCGAAATTGCCGATCCCAGCAAGCTCGCTTACAGATCAGACTCCAGCGGACAAACCTAACACGGCTCCGGTCCACCGGCAAAAATGTAATTGATTAAGTAGACCGCGTCCGAAATCGTCACTAAGCCATTGCAGTCAGCGTCACCGGCAAGCAGCGGATTCGGTGCCGGGCCGCCGGCAAAGATGTAGTTGATCAGGTAGACCGCGTCGGAGATCGAGATGGCACCAGAGCCGTCAGCATCGCCGCAAACGTAGGCTGGCGGCAGTGGCGGCGGTATGAAGCGCCCACTGTGACGCAGGTCGTGACGAAACATCGCCCAGCCGGCCCCGCCGCCGTCTCCCACGGATAGCGCATAGGCACGTCCGTGATTCTGACTGGGACTCGATGACGTGCCGTAGCCGCCGACAACAAAAAGGTCCAGCCTGCCGTCACCGTTAAAATCCGCGAGTACCGGTGCGTGGTCAATTTCGAATGTCCGCCCATAGTGCGCCTTAAGGTCCTGCGAGTAGATTACCTGTCCGGTCGATCCGCTTAGCACCCGAACAATCCCGTCATCGGCGCCGAAACACACGTCGAGGGTGTCGTCACCATCCATGTCGGCAATGGCAGCGCCGCGGAATGCGTTGCCCCCTGCTACGTAGTTCCACAGGCGACTCCCTTGATGCGAAAGCACAATCAAATCGTTGTAGGAGACTATAGCTACTTCAAGATTGCCGTCGTTATTCAGATCCGCCAATGAGGTTGGCGCACCGACGTAATAGGGTGCCGGGTATTGCCACGCGAGTGAGCCATTCTCACCATTCAAGCAATAAACATTGTTGTCGTAACAACCGATCACCAACTCCGGCCTGCCGTCACCATCCAAGTCGGCGAATGACGCGCCGTGGTACATGTAGTCGTTCGGCAGATCCGAATGCCACAACTCCGATCCGTCGCTCCCTTTCAGAGCATACACGCGGTTGTCCCCCGCCCACTGCGCGACAACGACGTCAAGCAGGCTGTCACCGTCGAGATCAAGAATCGCCGGCTCCGATTGAATGTAACTGTTCGTGCCCAAGTTCTTTAGCCAACGCTGGCCGCCATCCTCACCATTGAGGCAGTAGACATTTCCATAGAAAGTCCCGAAGATGACTTCGGGGCGTCCGTCATTGTCGACATCAGCCACCGCCGGTGGCGAATCAATCGAACTGCTCCCGGTCGGAAATGACCACTTCACGCTCCCCGTTGCGCCATCGAAACAGTAGATTCGACAGGGAGATGAAGCCGGTACAATGACGTCAAGCAGACCATCCTCGTCGACATCGGCAATAGCTGGCGAGGCGTCGTTGCAGCCTCCGGTGTCGTAAAACCAGTGGGAGCTGCCGTCTTCGGCGTTGAGCGCGTGGATTCGTTCGTCGTTGAAATAGGTGCCGAAGACAATTTCGAGCAGACTGTCGGAGTCAATATCTCCGACCGCAGCCGATCCAAACGACGGCGCCGACAGATCGCGGAACCAGAGAATACCGGCGATCGCATTGCTGCAGAATGCTGCTAGCCACAAGAGGATGGCGAGCCAAGCAAGACGTCTCATCGCGGATTCCTTTCGATTGGAGAACGTACTCAATGTTCGATAACACGGTAATTCACAGGTGTCAAGCACCCAAGGTCTCCCATATGCCTACGTAGCTCATGAACATGCTTCACACGGTGCCGGGCCACCGGCAAAGATGTAGTTGATCAGGTACACGGCATCGGAAATGGAGACGGCACCGGTGCAGTCGGCGTCACCGGCAAGCAGCGGATTCGGTGCCGGGCCGCCAGCAAAGATGTAGTT
>JADYYF010000085.1 GCA_020853795.1 Candidatus Zixiibacteriota bacterium | reverse complement strand
TGGGCTGATAGCCGACTGCCGAGGGCATACGGCCCAAAAGCGCGGACACTTCCGAACCGGCCTGCACGAAACGGAAAATGTTGTCGATGAACAGGAGCACGTCCTGATGTTCTTCCTCGCGGAAGTATTCGGCCATCGTCAAACCGGAGAGGCCGACACGCAGACGGGCGCCGGGGGGCTCGTTCATCTGGCCAAAGACGAGGGCGGTCTTCGAAAGCACGCCGGACTCTTTCATTTCGAGCCAGAGGTCGTTGCCTTCGCGGGTACGTTCGCCGACGCCGCAGAAGACGGAGTAGCCGCCGTGCTCGGTAGCGATGTTGCGGATCAACTCCTGGATGATGACGGTTTTGCCGACGCCGGCGCCGCCGAAGAGGCCGACCTTGCCGCCCTTGGCATAAGGTTCAAGCAGGTCGATGACCTTGATGCCCGTTTCAAAGAGCGTGTACTTGGTTTCCTGCTCCGAGAGCAGCGGCGCGGGACGATGAATCGGGTAACGCTTGGTCGTGGCCGGGATGTCGCCGATCGAGTCGAGCGGCTGCCCCAGCAGGTTGAACAAGCGACCGAGCGATTCCTTGCCGACCGGCACGGTGATCGGTCCGCCGGTGTCGAGCACTTTCATGCCACGGACGAGACCGTCAGTGGAAGCGAGCGCGACGCAGCGCACGATGTTGTCGCCGATATGGAGGGCGACTTCGACCGTCAGATTGATACCCTTGGCGGGATCCTCAATCTTGAGGGCGTTGAGAAGATTCGGCAGGCGGTCGGAGTCGAACTCGCAGTCGACGGTCGGGCCGATGACCTGCACGATTTTTCCCCAGTTCTCAGCCATTACAGCTCCTGTATGAAGAGAGAATAATATTTCGTTCTTGCTCGTCGCACGGGACGAATTTCGTCGCGACGGTGTGGACTTCGCTCCTCGCAATGACACCCTCACCCCCGGCCCCTCTCCCAAAGGGCGAGGGGAGGAGAAAACTCTCGCACCGCAATCCCTCGTTCCTCGGGACGCTTCGCAGGCGGTGGGGCACTTGTGACCCGCCGCCGGAATCCCACCTCAAGCGGTGGGGCACCTGTGACCCTACCAGTGACCTTTCGCCGTTCGACTGAAGTCGAACCCACAGAGGGATGGATGTTGGGTGCGATTGCATCGATTATCCCTTCAGGGCCTCGGCGCCGGTGACGATTTCGAGCAGTTCCTTGGTGATCAATCCCTGGCGCGCTTTGTTGTATTGCAAAGTCAGGGTGTCGATCATTTCGTTGGCATTTTTGGTGGCCTGTCCCATCGCGATCATACGGGCGCCGTGCTCGGAGGCAAACGTGTCGGCCAGTGCCATCTGGATGATGGTGAGCGCGTACGACGGCATGAGCGCCTCGAAGATGTGCTCGGGGTCGGGCTCGAAGATGTAGTTCTTGATTTTCTGGTCTTCGGTCTGCGGCGGTTGGATCGGCAGGAAGCCGTGGACACCGACGCGATACGAAACCGTCGACAGGAACCGCGTGTAGAGCAACTGCACCTGGTCGGCATCGCCGGAGGTGAACAGGCCGGTGAGATATTGGCGCAGATCGCGCACGACGTCGAGGTTCATGCGTCCCTGCATACCCTTGAAAACGCGGATGATCGGCCACTTCTGACGGCGGAAGAAATCTTCGCCCTTCTTGCCAACGAGCACCAGGCGCGGTTCGGACTGCTCGTTTTCGCGCAGCCATTTGACGCCCTGACGGATGACGTTGGTGTTGTAGGAGCCGCAGAGGCCGCGATCGGAGGTGAAGACGACGAGAATCTTGCGTTTCACCTCGCGCTGCTCGAAGTACGGGTGTTCGATCGAAGCGGCGGCCGCGGAGATTTCCTCGAGGATGAGGCGCATCTTCTCGGCGTAGGGCCGCGACTGCTCGACCATCTGCTGGGCCTTGCGCAAGCGCGCGGCCGCGACCATTTCCATGGCCTTGGTGATTTGCGTCGTGCTCTTGACGGCACGGATGCGCTTGCGGATATCGCGGAGGTTAGCCATGGATTACTTCATGAACTCCGCTTTGAATTTCGCGGTGGCTTCCTTCAGCTTTCCTTCGGTCGCATCATCGAGCACGCGCGTGTCGCGAATGACGTGCAGGATATCGGGATAGTTCTTCTCGATGTACGGGTAAAACTTCTCTTCGAACTCCTTGACGCGTTCGAGCGGCACGTTGTCGAGGTGGCCATTGACGGCGACCCAGATGATGGCGACCTGCTTTTCCAGCGGCATCGGGACGTACTGCCCCTGCTTGAGAATTTCCGCCGTGCGCGAACCACGGGTCAACTGCGCCTGAGTGGCTTCGTCGAGGTCGGAGCCGAACTGGGCGAAGGCCGCGAGGTTGCGGTACTGGGCGAGGTCGAGACGCAAGCGCCCGGCAACCTTCTTCATGGCCTTGGTCTGGGCATTACCGCCGACGCGCGAGACCGAGATACCGACGTTGATCGCCGGACGGGTGCCGGAATAGAACAAGTCGGATTCGAGAAAGATCTGGCCGTCGGTGATCGAGATGACATTGGTCGGGATGTAAGCCGAGACGTCGCCGGCCTGGGTCTCGATGATCGGCAGCGCGGTGAGCGAACCGCCGCCAAGATCCTCGGAGAGTTTGGCGGCGCGTTCGAGCAGACGCGAGTGCAAATAGAACACGTCACCGGGATAAGCCTCGCGACCCGGCGGGCGGCGCAGCAGCAGCGAGAGCTGGCGATAGGCCGCGGCGTGTTTGGACAAATCGTCGTAGACGCAGAGTACGTGTTTCTGCTTGTGCATGAAATATTCGCCCATCGCCACACCGGCGTAGGGCGCGAAGAACTGCAGCGGCGCCGGCGTATTAGCGGAAGCCGAGACGATGATCGTGTAGTCCATGGCACCATGGGATTCGAGCACGCCGACGACCTGCGCGATCGTGGATTGCTTCTGGCCGATGGCGACGTAGATGCAAATAACGCCGGTGCCCTTCTGGTTGATGATGGTGTCGATCGCGATGGCGGTCTTGCCGGTCTGGCGGTCGCCGATGATCAGTTCGCGCTGACCGCGGCCGATCGGGATCATCGAGTCAATGGCCTTGAGGCCGGTTTGCAGCGGCTCTTTCACGGGCTGGCGCTGGACGACGTTGGGCGCGACCGATTCGATGTTGCGGTATTCCTTGGTCGCGATCGGGCCTTTGCCGTCGAGCGGTTCGCCGATCGGGCTGACGACGCGGCCGATCATGGCCTCGCCGACCGGCACCGACGCGATACGGCCGGTGCGGCGGACGGTGTCGCCTTCGTTGATTTGGCGGTCGTCACCCATGATGGCGACGCCGACGTTGTCGGCTTCAAGATTGAGCACGACGCCGGTGACATCGCCGGGAAACGTGACCAGCTCGGACATCTGGGCATCCTGCAAGCCCCAGACGCGGGCGATGCCGTCGCCGACCTGGAGCACGGTGCCGACCGACTCCATTTCCAGCTTGCTCTGATAGCCAGCGATCTGCTGTTTGATGATCGAACTGACTTCTTCCGGTTTAAGAGCCATTAGCTCAGCTCCTCTATGATAAGCATTCTTTTCATATCTCAAGCGGGCGCACAAACCGCGCCCAGCGGTCAGATAACTTTCAGCTCCAGCAGCCGTTCGCGCAGGACCGCGAGGTCGTGGCGGACGGAGCGGTCAATGATTTTGTCACCGACGATGGCGATGACACCGGCGATGATCTTGGGATCGACTTCAGTTTCGAGGTCGATTTGCTTGCCGGTGATCCGATTCAATTTCGTTTTGATCGCCGCCAGTTCGGCCTCGGTCAGCGGCACGGCGGTGATCAGACGGGTCGCGACGATGCCGCGACTTTCGTTGTAAAGCTTCTCGTACTCGGCCGCGATTTCGACGAGGAAATTGGTGCGGTGTTTGGCGACGACGAGTTGGATCAGGCTGTAGAGATAGTCGGCGACTTTGCCGCGAAAGGCCGTTTCGACGACGGCGTGCTTGTCGCTGTCGAGCAGTTGCGGCGCGGCGAGAAATTGCAGCAGCGCGCGATCCTGCCGGAGCAGGTTGGCCAGTTCGTTGAAGTCGCGGTTGACTTCGTCGGAGACCTTTTTCTCCTCAGTCAATTCGAAGAGACCGCCGGCGTAGCGGCGGGCGATCAATTGGGCGTCCACAGCCGGATTCCTCTTACTTCACCTTCTCGACGTCATCGATAAAGCGGTTGATCAGATCGCGATGTTTCTGCTGATCGAGCCGCTCGTGGATAATGCGCTCGGTGGCGCCGATCGTCATGTTGACGATTTCTTCCTTGAGCTGGATACGCGCCTTGGCGACATCCTGCTCGAGTTCGCCCTTGGAGCGCTCCATCATCTCGCGGGCTTCGTTCCGCGCGTTGTCCTTGATCTGGGCGGCGATTTTTTCGCCATCCTGGACGGCGGCGTTGAGGCGTTGGCGGGCCTCATCGTCGATGGCGCGCAGTTTGGCCTCGTAATCCTGATGCAATTTCTCGGCGGCGGCCTTCTTGGCTTCGATATCGTCGAAGCTGGACTGGATCTTCTCGCGGCGCTCGTCGAGAACGGCCAGGATCGGTTTCCAGGCGAACTTCTTGAGCACCCACAACGCCAGCAGGAAGCCGATGATATGGGTGATCAGCTGCGGAATTTCGATGTTCAGGGCTTTGAGTATCTGCTCCAACGTTCACATCCTCATGCTCAGAGTTGCCCGCAGCGCGCCGACGGCCGGTTGTCGGCGGTCGGCGCGGCGGGGATGACTCGAATTAGGCGATCTTGCCGAAGAGCAGGAAGAACGCCACCAGGGCGTAGATCGTCAACGCTTCGATGAACGCGGCGCCGATGATCATGGCCGTCTGGATCTTTCCGGCGGCTTCCGGCTGGCGACCGATCGCTTCCATGGCCGAACCGACCGCGCGGCCGAGGCCGAAGCCGGAACCGATGGCGGCCAGGCCGATTGCAATCGGCAGCGCCAGAGCTAAGGCAAATCTGAAATCCATGAGTCCTCCTATCGTTTATCTCAATTAGTGTTCTTCGCCTTCATGCTGATGCGGCAGCATCAGGAATATGTAAATCGCCGAGAGCGAGGTAAAGACGAGCGCCTGAATCGTCGACAGCAGCAGCCCGAGGAAATAGAACGGGAACTGGAACGGCAAGCCGACGGGTGAATCGATAAAGGACAGGGCCATGATGCCGATCCCGGTGAAGGCGGCGATCAGGATGTCCTCGCCGGTGATGTTGCCGAAGAGACGCAGCGACAACGACAGCGGCTTGGCGATTTCCCCAATCAGGTGGATCGCAAAAAACAGCGGCGACAGGCACCATTCGATCACGCTCTTGGGCGAGCCGAGCAGATGGAAAATCCAACCGCCGACGCCGAGGTGCTTGAGACCGACTGCCTGCGAGTAGAAGAAGACGATGATGGCCAGCGACACGGTGATGGTGGCGCTGGAGGAGGCCGCTTTGAAGAACGGGATCATCCCCATCCAGTTCATCGTCAGGATGTAGATGAAAAGCGTGCCGAGAAACGGCGTGTATTTGCGGGCGTGTTCGCCGAGCATGCTGTGGAAGAAGTTGTAGAGGCCTTCGACGATCAACTCGGCAAAGTTCTGCAGTTTGCCGGGAATCAACTGACGTTTACGGTAGATGATCATCGCCATCACGCACAAAAAACCCAGCGCCAGGAAGGCGAAGAAGATGTTCTCCCAGTGATGCAGTGCGGTGAAGGGTTCGCCGAACGCCTTGTAAAGCAGCATAACGATATTGGGCAGTTCATGCGAGCCGCCGTCATGGCCGCCACCGTGCGCGCCGGCGGCATGCGCCAGCGTATCAGCCGCGTGCGTGAGCGAATCGGCGGCGTGGGCGAGCGTGTCGGCAACGTGGCCGACTTCGTGCTCGGTTGAGGCAAAAACGTTCAAGAGAGCGGGGTTCACGGGCGCGTGCCCTCCACGTGGTTATGCTTCAGTCCCGGCAAATCGAGGCCGAGAACGAGCCGGCCCAGCACCTTGAGGACGATGATGACGAACATGAAGGAGAAGCCGATCAGCAGCGCGTAGATCGAGAACCACCCGGAGGCGATGATGAAGTAGCCCGCGACGTAGAGCAGCGGGAATTTGATAATCGCGAACGCGGCGGTGATGTTCTTGCGCACGGTCTTGCCGGGGGAAACGACTTCGGCGATGAGTTGGCGAATGAAGAAGAGATTAACCAGGCTCCAGGCGAGGCCGGTCAGAAAGCCGAGGGCGAATTTCCAATCATAGTAAAGCGCGAGACAAAGCGCGACGACCAGCCCGGTGATGGCGCTGGTGCGAATGACTCGTGTGATGAACTCCAAACCCATGCTTGTGAAAAAAATTACAAACTCTTATTGACTCTACGCACGATGTTGTAGATTTCTTTGCCGGCGGCAACGAAACCCAGCACAATCAAGATGATTTTGAACCAGGGGTCGGTTCCCGCCCAGCCGTCAATCCAGCTGCCGATAAAGTACCCGACCAGCGGCCCAACGACCATCAGGATCGGGATTGAACTTAACAGGCCCACCTGCCTGAGATACTCAGGCTTCTCGTCTTTCTTATCATCCACGACGAAGCCGCCTTGAGTTAGGGGGCAAATATATTCAGATGCC
>JADYYF010000084.1 GCA_020853795.1 Candidatus Zixiibacteriota bacterium | reverse complement strand
GTCGTAACAAGGTAGCCGTAGCGGAAGCTGCGGCTGGATCACCTCCTTTCTAAGGAGTACTGGGTGTGTCAGCGATTGGTCCTTACCAAATGACATCGTCGCTGATCGATCCATGTCGACGTATCTATCCCGCCTCGGCGGGAGACAAAACAAGCTTTCTTCCTGTGCACACTATTTCTTGAATATCGAACCCCTGTCGGCAACGACAGGGGTTTTTTGCTGTTGTGTCGTCAGAAGGAGGAGTTAGATTGAGCAAGTCAAGTAACGACGCAGAGTGAGGATTCTGACTACTCTAAGGTCTGGGCCAGATGAACACTGAAGTGAAGAAGTCTCCACCGTCTGAGGATTGGTTTCGGAAGATACCGAGGAGGTTCTTCGGATTCCCAATATTGATCTATTCTCTATACGCTGGATTTGGCTTCTTGGTCGCTGGCGCTCTTCATTACACTGTTTGGATGCACAATGGTCAAATGAAGACTCTGTTCAGCTACTTGCAGTCCGACTCATCGAAGCCCTCGCCTGCATTGGCTCTACTGCTGTTCGCAGCGGTCGGATTACTTGCGACCGTGGTGTTCGTTTTCTTGTTGCGCCGGATTCGAAGAGAAAGAGGGAACCTCGAACTAGCGTTTTGGGGCACTGCGACCAGTTTCATACTGGCGTGGCTCCCATGGCTATTTGCCTCCAGCGTAGTGAATACCGTCTTCTTGTTTCTCTTTGGAATGGTCAGCATCGTAGGATTTGGGCTTCGGCGGCGATTGTCGAGTCGGTGGACACGCGAGCGAGGAGCTCGGCCAGATTTCTGGAAGATGTTTGTCAATGCGATCAAAGCTTGTGCAGCAGTCATCGCTGTGCTGTTGGGTGCGATTGCCACCAGTGTCCTTCTGCCATGGAGAAACACAGAAGTGGAGGAATTCGAACTACTCAGGTACGCATTCCTGTGTGCTTATGTAATTACAGGTATGATCGTGTTCGTACTTCTGCCGCTGCTGGCGAGGAGCCTCGAGAATGATCCGTCTGAAGAGGTCGAACTGGAAGTACCGGGTCCACTGTAAGAGGTTTCCTAAGATTGCGACTACTGACTAGAAAGAACCAGATCACAATCTTGCCTTGCCATGCTCAAATCAAACCAGCACTCAAAAGTGACAAGGGCCGTCCGTCGCAGCGTGAGTGAGGAGAAGTGAGGTCGTATGAACGAGAAGCTGAGAACGATAGTCGAGAGACTAGTTGCGGTCTACAGTTCGCGCTTGGCAGATGTTGCGCTTGACTTTCTCGCGATTGGAATGAAGATGTTTGCGGAGCGGCGCGCTTCTCAAGCATCGCACTACCAGGTTGCACTTGGCAATCTTGCTATTGCGGTCGAACTAATGCTCAAGTCGTATCTCTCAAGGAAGAACTTCTTGAGCATATTCGAAGGTGGCTCAACCGAATTCAGGTTCATGTTCTCCACGCCCGTAGAACTGCCAGCGGATTTCAATTGGCGGACTCACTGGGAAACGTTGCGGTCAAATGCAATCCCTACAATCGGGATGGATAAGGCTATAAGTGCTTTCTATGTCTTTCGCCCAGATCTGAAGCCCTCGTTGAGTCCCCACGCACGATTTCTTAGTACAGTTCGAAACGCGAGCGTTCATGCAATTCTCCCGAGCTTTCAGAGGTATGACCTCGAACGCACAGCATTCCTAGCGCTCAGCTTCTTGAGAGACATGGCCGGAGTCCAGGAACTCGAGCTGGCCTGGACCCGGGCACCTAAGGAGTATGCTGCCATACTCACCGAATTTGAATCGACGAGAGTCGAGAAAGTCAGAAAGCGTATCGAAGCCGCACGGACAAAATGCTCAAGAGGTCTGAACCTTGGATCAACGGAGATTCCGGAGGGGTGGGAGTTCTATACAACACACTGTCCTGTCTGTGCGAACTTCGCACTCGTTCAGGGATACACGCAGTTGGATGCTGTCCCAGGCACTGACTTGACGGGAGCCAAACTCAACTTCAGAGCGGGCCTCCTGTTCTGTGGGGCTTGCGAACTCAAACTCGACGATTCTGAAGAGTTGCGCCTCGCTGGCGCCAGTCCGATTATAGACCGCACAAGTGATCTTGGCCATTGGCTGTGGGAAGAAGGCCTGCTCGAAGACTGACCTTCGAGCCCAAAGGTCAACGTTTGGCTGAACCCGTATCGACAGAGACACCCAAGTCAATACCCCGGGGTACCGCTGTTCGGATTCGACTTGACTGTTGATGAGAAACTTAGCTGCACGGACTTCGGGGCACGAGCATAAAGACTAATTGTACCGAAATTGGAAATAATCGCCGTTCATTTTGTGGCACTTGACATCCAGGTTAATGACTAAGATATTGTTTTTATAAAGGAGTTTCCGCGAAGACAATGGGTAGGGCAGTAATCTTCATGCCAGAACCGTAAGGAGAAAGGGCAATCTATGAGCAGGTTAAGCGAACTGTGGTCTGACCGGCCGCTACACATCGTGGCATCCACGTTCATCATACTTATGGGCGCCGGTGCTTCATTGCTGAGCTTACTGGGCGGGGAAGTCATAGATGTGATTTCTGGAGTCGTCGCAGCCACGGCCGGCGGTATCGGTGGCGCGCTTCTATCTAACTCTTTGTCGGAGACTCGACCACGAGAGCGTGCTGTAGAATTGTTCAAAGCAGAATTACAGATGATTACCCGCCACGTTTCAGATGCGGCAATGAAACTTAATCGAATTGTTCAAATGTCACAAAACGGTGAGATCGATACCGAGGCAGCCATTGACCGGGTTTCGCAAGTAATATCAATTGTTCACGGGGCGGTGAATGACCTGAATCTGTTGGTCGGTAGTCCATCGAATTTTCAAACGATTATTGATACAGTTAGCAGTCTTGACAGCGTTTCGACAGAGCTCGAGACCATGATGAACAAAGGTGGTGGAAAATCCCTCGAGACTGAGCCGTTGCGAGAAAAGCTTGAAAGTGCCCGTCTTCAACTCGGCTCCGCTAAAAGAGCCCTCGGCGATATCGAAGCACCGCGAGCACAAGAGCGCGTTCTGTGTCCAAATTGCTCGAGCCAGATTAATGTATGGATAGGAAAGCAGATGGGTGACAGCGCCTTACCAACCTGCTCGTCCTGTGGTTCGCGGTTTCACGTTCATCGAACTGAAGATGGAATAATAACTAGGCCTTGGGGAGTGTATTCAAGACGAGTAGACGCAGTCTGCCCGAATTGCTCGAAGCCAATGCGTCTCTTGATTGACAATAACAAAAACACGGAGCGGAGGTTCTGTCTGAGTTGCGACAGTGATCTAGAGATAACCACCGATGGTTCAGTAGTGGATTGCGTTTCGGGTCATGCAGTGGACTCGACGATTGTCGAAGATCAGGGAGACCACCAGATTCTGAAGTGTCCGAAGTGCGGAAACACCTGGGTTACATTCTGGGGACAGGGTGATCTTGTCAAAGCAGTCTGCAAAGTATGTTGGTTGCTATTGAAGGCGAGAATCCCATACTCTGATCGAAGCACCATCGAACCCAGGTCGTAGTCTAGAGCTGAACTTCCCCCAAGAGTGTGGGTAAGTTGGTAACCTACCGTTGTTCCCGTACCCACGGGTAGGGTGGGAACTCCTTCGCTTGCTGTACTGGCGATTTAGCAATCACCCACAGCCCCGTAGGTCAGATCCCGCCTATTTCCATGCCACCGCGTCCCATCATGCCGCTAACGCCCCTCCACGTGTTGTACCCCACCGGAACGGTGGGACCTTCATAACTTGCTGCGCCGGCTGCTCAATCAACCAAGTCTGAATCAAGTCGTCCTCGTGGAACCTCGGTAGGGTACAGGTGAATGTAACGATTCAGCCTCTGACCCGCGAATTACACCGGCAACCTCCTGCGCAAGTTCGCCCGATCCTCCCCTGTCCAATTTTTGGAGGTCATCATGCCCATAACTACCAAGTCCATCGTCGTCATTCTCGTGTCGGTAGCGGCGGCGCTGCTGCTTGCCTGTGAAGACTCCAACGGCACCGGCTCCGACATCGACTGGCTGGCCGGTGAATGGGACTGGGTCCGCTCGTGCGGCGGCTGTCTGCCCGATTGCTCTTATCCATCCTATCTCGGCGAGGTCGTCGTGACATTCAAAGATGGCGTGTATCACAAGATCTACCGCGACAGCCTGATCGAGTGGGGCAGCTACAAGTACAGCTACGGGACCATCGATGGCTTTGAATACTACACACTCGATTACGACAACAAGAACTACTCAACAACCGTCTACGTGAACAGCGAGTCGGAACTTGTCATCGTCGGTACCTGGGGAGTCTACACGCAGTATTTCAAGATGTGAAGCCGCAGTTCCTCCCTCAGTGTCTTAGTTCCACAATCTGCCAACCACCCCTCCCCCCATCCGTATTCTTCTGGATACCCCTTGCCCCCGGAGTCCCAATGGCCGAACCCAAGACCCGACCCACCAAAGCCAGCGTCACCAAATTCCTCGCGACCATCCCCGATGACACCATGCGCAAAGACGCCAAAAAACTGGTCGCCTTGATGCAAACCGCCACCGCCGCCAAACCGCAGATGTGGGGAAGCGCCATCGTCGGCTTCGGCACTTTCCGCCTCAAGTACGCCTCCGGCCGCGAACTCGACTGGCCCCTCATGGGCTTTTCGCCGCGCAAACAAGCCCTCACCCTCTATCTACCCGACCTTCGGGGCCTGACACCATTCCTGAAACGTCTGGGCAAACACAAGACCAGCAAGTCCTGTCTTTACATCAAATCCCTCGCCGATGTCGATATGAAGGTACTCGAGGAAATGATCACCGCCTCCGCCCACTCGCCCGGCGCCTGAAACTTCGTTTTTGCTTGACTCCCACCTTCGCTCGGGCTATCTTTCATCATAGACCTATATTATCTTTTATGTCGCTGCCGTTGTCGTCGGGCCAACCCGTACCTCGATCCTTCTAAAGGCAATCAGAAGCGGAAGCGGAACCACCTAACTCTTGCGGAGGTATTCACATGACAAAGCGCACCTGCATCCTTATTCCTGCGTTGCTGCTGCTGACATTTGGTGTCCTGAGTGCTGGGACCCCGGGGTACATGAGCTACCAGGGTCGACTGACTGACAATGGAGGTAACCCCCTGACTGGCGTTTATGACCTGACGTTCCGGATCTACAACGACTCCATAGCGGGATCAATCGTTTACGAAGAAACCCACAGCAATGTCGCGGTGACGGATGGTCTCTTCTCCGTCCTGATCGGCGGCAAGAGCTTCATCCTGCCCTTTGACAACAACATCTTCGTTGGTCGCGATTGTTTCCTCGGGATCCAGGTGGATGCCGATCCTGAAATCGCGCCCCGGACGCGTCTGGCAACGTCACCCTACGCATTTCGCGTGGCGACCGTCGACAGTGCTGATGGCGGCACCGTGGTCGGGGCCCTCAAAGTTGCCGGCAATGCCAGCACGACCGGTAACGTCGGCGTCGGAACCGACACACCTGTTGCGGGAGCTGGACCGGCCGTCGCGCGCGTGCTGCAAATCGACGCTCCGTCAACCGGTGGCTCCACGAGCGGCGCGGCCTTGACGCTGACCGATGGCGGCATCGGCAATACCTGGGATATGGTTGCGACCTCGTTTACCGGAGTGTACGGAATCTTCGGCAACGGCAATGGCCTGCTGTACATCGAGCCGAACGGCGATGTCGGTCTCGGGACGGCGTCTCCTTCTACTGGCGCTGTCAACCGCGCCTCCCGGGTACTTGAGATCAACGCACCGATGAATACCGCCGTCAATAGCGGGGCGGCGCTCACCCTCGTTGATGGCAATCTCGGGTATGCTTGGGACATTATCGCCACCTCGTCAAGTGGGAACAATCTCGGAATCTTTGCAAACGGCACCGGCCGCTTGTACCTCGAACCGGATGGCGACCTGGGATTGGGCTCGACCACTCCTTCGACCGGAGCCGTAAATGTTGCTTCTCGCGTTCTGGAAATCAGCGCTCCCTTCGTCGCTGCGAACAACAGCGGCGCCGCGCTGACCTTGACCGACGGTAGTTTTGGCTCCGCCTGGGACATCGTGGCCACTTCACAGACGGGGGGGTTCGCTATCTACGGAAATAATAACCAGGCAATCTTCATTAAGCCCACCGGCGAAGTGGGCATCGGGACCTCCAGCCCCTCGACCGATCTTCATGTCGCTGGAAACATCTGCTACACCGGCACAATCGGGGCCTGCTCCGATGAACGCTTCAAAACCGATGTTCACGGATTGTCCAACGCCTTGGACAAGGTGATGCAGTTGCGCGGCGTCAGCTACCTCTGGAAGCAGGCTGAGTACCCGGATCGGAAATTCGATGACCGTCGGCAGATTGGCTTTATCGCCCAGGAAATTGAGTTGCTCTTTCCGGAAATGGTCATGACCGACGCGGATGGCTTCAAGTCGGTTGACTACGGACGGCTTACGCCGGTGCTGGTTGAGGCCATCAGAGAGCAACAGAAGCAGATCGATGAACTCAATGGCCTCCGCGGCGAACTGGCACGACTCCAGTCCCTCGTCGAGAAGTTGGCGAGTCAGTCTGGCGCTGGAACAGACTCGGAGTACGGGGCAAAATAAACGTCGATTGGCTGATTCGGAATTGTACTGCGCGATCCCCGGTTCACCGGGGCTCGCGCGTTACTGGCATTGAATCCAGCGATTGCCGCAGAATTTTCTCCGTCGCCTTTCCTCACGTGAGTTCATCAATCGGCTTGCCCACCCCGTAGGTCAACTCCCGACCGCTTCCACGTCACGAAATATCTTCAACCCTCCGAACGCCACGATTCTACCGCTCGTCGGGCTTTCGGGAGGGATTTGAGGCCCCTTCTCAATTTCCTTGCCTTAAGCGCCACATTCCCGCATGATCAACCTTGAACTCTGATCGGGGAGAGAACGTGACGACAGCCACCGAAGCCCTACAATATTTGCGCGACGGCAATCGCCGCTTCATCACCGGCAACCTGCGCACCGAACGCCTCGCCAACCTCGCCCGCCGCAGCGAATTGGCCGCCGGACAGGAACCGTTCGCCGTCATCCTCGGTTGTTCCGACTCGCGCGTGCCGGTCGAAATCATCTTCGATCAAGGCCTCGGCGACCTCTTCGTCATCCGCGTCGCCGGCAACATCATCGCCCCCTCGCTGATCGGCAGCGTCGAATTCGCCGCCGCCAAATTCGGCACGCGGCTCGTCGTCGTGCTCGGCCATTCGAACTGCGGCGCCATCAATGCCACCCTCGACGAACTCCAACAACCCGCGCCAAATCCATCCCGCAATCTTCTCTCAATCGTCGACCGCGTCCGTCCCTCGGTGGAGAAAGTTCTCGCCGAATCCGCCGGTCTCCCGCGCGCCGAACTCGTGCGCCGCGCCGTTCGCGCTAATATCGAAGCCTCGGTCAAGCAACTGCGGCACGGCTCGGACATCATCGTGGATCTGATCCGCCGCGACGGCCTCCTCGTCGTCGGTGCCGAATACTCCCTCGAAACCGGCCAGGTCGAATTCTTCCAATAGGGAAGCAGCGACACCGTCAAGTTTTTTGGCGCGATCGTGGGCTCCGAAGTCCGATTATTTGTATAATCTTCGTGGGCTCTCTGATTGTCACATAAATCAGCGCAACTAACAGAAAGGGATGGAAGAATGCGCATCACCATTCGTCCGGCTTTGGTGGCTGTCCTCGCCGCAATGTTCGTTTTCTCCACCGTGCAAACCGCGCCCGCTGTCCAGTCAACCTCAACTGCCGCCGGCGCAGGCGACGCGACCGATGCCGGAGTACTATTTCTCGGCATCGTCAACTCCGCCCGCGCCGTCGGCATGGGTGCTGCCACCGTTAATCTCGTTGATGAAGAATCCGGGCTCTACAATCCCGCCGCCCTCGGTCTCTTTCACCTGCAGCGTAACGCCGGCTTCTCTGCTCCGATCGCTACAAACTGGTTGCCCAATGTCATTGGCGGCGGCCTCAACTTGACCACGTTTGCAGTCAGCGGCGGCTATGCCGTCGAATTCGGCGACCCCGACGGGCCGAATCAGCCGCGCGTCGCCCTCGCCCTCGGCTACTCGCGCCTCAAACTCGATTACTTGGAAGGTCCTCGTGGAGTGCCGGGTTCAACCGGCGTTGGGGAAGAGGACTTTTATGACAAAGCTGATTTGTTCACAGTCGCCGGCGCTCTCGAGTACTACGCCCGCATCGGACTCGGCTTCACTCACAAACGTATTCGGTCCTATCTCGGCCCCGAAGGTTATGACATCGTCGGAAAGGCGAATGCCTCCGACTACGCCGTCGCCGTCGAGTTGCCAATCGTCGACCTCGTCGGGACAACTCCCGCACCGAACCGCGCGGTCAACTACGATTTTACGCCTTCCTTCGCCTACGTCCGCGCTAACAACGGAGATGATATCGAATATCCCGATGCCGCGCAGGAAGACCCCCTTCCGAAATTGAGCCGCACCGGCATCGCTCTGAAACTTGGCGCCGCCAGCGGCCGCGCCTCAATCGCATCGCTCCTGCTGGTCCATGAGTGGCAGAAGGATCTGGTCGGCAGCGACGCCGCCACCATCAAGAAATTCGGCGCCGAATTCGGCGTTCTCGGCAGCCTGTTCATCCGCGGCGGCAAGTACAATGACGATGACGGCCAAACTGACACCTACACCTACGGCCTCGGCCTGCGCGCCGGCGGAATCATCGCCTGGCTTGCCCGTCGCAGTCACATCGATCCCAACAGCCGGTTGGTGCGCTGGGTGGACAGCGGTTTTGATGTCGCCTTTGACTATGGCCGCTACGACAAAGGATCATCTCTCATCAGCGAAACAAACTTCTACAGCCTGCGCGTTTCGATCTGACCGCCGCTTGCTTTTCCTCGAGACGCCGTTTTGCCGGCGTCTCGATTCGCTTCATTGTCTGTTGTTAAGAACAGCGATTGATAACCGCTACGGGCAGGGAACTGGCTTGCAGACGTCCCAACAGACAATCGGCGGCGTGGTCGTGCAATACATCACCCAGATGCAGCACTTCGGCCGCGCTGTCGCCGACTCCGTCGAAACGATTGACAGCGACCCCAAGAAGAGAATCGCCAATGCCAGGATAAAGAACACCGCTTTGAATTTACGCAACGCCATCATTCTCACTCACCTCCTTCGGGTTTGATGGTTGCCAACGTCGTCAATAGCGAAAGAATCTCAGCTTTCTGACTCTCCAGCAGTGCCCCCGGCCACACCTGTCTGATCCGCCCCTCCGGCTCGATCAAAATCGTCTGCGGCAGCAAATTGCCCTTGTACATGTCAACGATTCCCGGATCAGTCACCGCCAGCACCGGGAACGCAATCCCATGCGCCGCGGCCGCCTCCTTGCCCTCGCCCGCCGTGCAGCCGCACAGACCCATCAACCGCAACTTCTCCGGCACTCGCCGCCGCTCGATCTCATTCCAGATCCCGAAATTGTCCTCGCACGACTCGCACGTCGGCGAAAACCACAGCGCCAGCGTAAAGGGGCTGCGTGTATCGTACGTCAGACTGATCTCGTTGCCGTTGATATCCGGCCCGCGCAGCGCCGGCACCGTGTCGCCGCTCTGCAGCGTCTTCTCGAAAAAATGCGCCGGGTCATCCAGCATCTGCTTGAGCTGCCGGTTCTGATAAACCAGGTAAATGATCTCCGCGCCCATGAGGACAATGATGGCGCTGAGCACTATGGTCGTGCTGCTTTTCTCCCAGTTCATGTGATTGAGCAGAAATAATCTCGCCCCGATGCGGGATTGTCAAGCTGAATTTTGGAGACGAAGAGGGACGTTTAAGAGGCTATTTCATGGGCCACTTTCAACCCGCTGCGTCGGTTCTTGATTTCGCGCGGCGTATCGGCAATCCATTGCCTGTGAGTAGACTTCAGCACGAAATTGTGAACCGACGCTTCCCGCTTGCTCGGAAATCGCGACCTCTGGGACAGCCTCATTCAAGTCCAAATCAGTGCTGCGCGACCGTTGGCGTCGAAGTAGTAGTTCGCGGCCACAACACCCACAGAGTATACCCCGCCAGTGCCGTTCCCAGCGGCAGAGTCAGCAGATTCAGTATGCTCGCCACGATCAGCATCGTCGGCGCCCATGGACGATGTCGCAACATGCCGATCCCGCCGATCAGGCAGGGCAGGAAGAAGAACAGCATGAATCCCGCCATCAGCAGGCTGAAACCGCCGGTAATCGCCGCCGGGATCAGTTCACTGCCCGCGAACGCTGCCGGCACGGCAATCCCAGCCACGATCAGTACCATGACCATCGTGCCAATGAGTGCCAAAATTCCGTAGGCGACGTGCAGGACTCCGACTGCCCGCAAATGTTCACGCTGATCTTTCACTGTGTATTCCTCCCGCTGATGTCGGCCAAAACAGCTGCCCCGGTTGCTGCCGCCGACAACTGCTTCTAAGACGATCACACAG
>JADYYF010000083.1 GCA_020853795.1 Candidatus Zixiibacteriota bacterium | reverse complement strand
GGGCGTATACTCGACACACTCTGGACGTCCCTATCGTCTAGTGGCCTAGGACACCGCCCTTTCACGGCGGCGACACGGGTTCGACTCCCGTTGGGGACGCCATTATCCGACAGCAAGTTACTCCAACAACTTAGCTTAAATAGCCGCCAAAACAGCAGTGCTACGCAGAGGCCCTAACTCCTTGGCACTTGTTTAACTTGTCTACCTTGTTGTTCCAATTGCTACGCCAGCGTAGCAACCAGACTGAGTGAAGATTGGGGAAACGAACTCACGCGCTGGGCCTATGTCGGTCATCTCTGGAGGATTTGCTGATTAGCCAACCTCTCCTTTCTTCGCTGCTGGGATCCATACACGAACGCTCCTACAAGCGAGACGACTGTGAGACCGCTGAAAATACTGCCTTCTACGATCTTTCCGTTGTTGATCAGGAACACTCCACCACTGATTCCCAACATAGCAATGATGAACCCAAAGATCAGCCCCAATCTCGAGTTGGCGATGTCAGAGTTTACTACTTTAGTTTCGAGACCGCGTCGATGATCTGATTGCTTCTCGGCCATGGCCATGATGCGTTCAGCAGCACCCGGAAGAACAGCCTCATATTTTTCCAAATGTGCTGGAAGCGGGAGTGGCCCCTCGTACTTTCCTTCGACGGAGATAATACTACCTGGCGTGCGCTGAATCTGGAATTGCTGGTTCCTTCGCTTGCCCATACTTTTTAATAGAAAACTCAATATCTTGCCCAACTACGCGCCAATCTGACCGCAGAGCATTCAGGTCGGCCTGTTCTGGGGAAAAAGACCGATTGTAATTCTGTAGTGTCGATCCGAAGTCCAATACGCGAGCTATGCCTTCCCAAAACGAGGGACGTGCGAATAGCAGGTAGGACTGGCTTACGGTGATCAACTTACGCATCTGTGACTCTCCAGCTACATTTATCGACAAGCATTAAATGGAAGTCAAGCACTTTTGCCCACTTTCCATCTGTTTGTTCCGAATATTATAACGTAAATCTTTCCATTAGGTTTCCTCTTAAGGCAGAGGGGCACTGGCTCATAGTAGATATCAGTGAGCTTCTAAGTCAAAAAACCCCGCCCGGATTGCTCCGGACGGGGTGCCCGCGATGGGAGGGAAAACGGATGACCTGGGTGGTCACCTGATCTTCATGCCGTCCTTCCATTCACCGACGAATCGAAAATCTGGCTCGAATGCCGTGCTCAGCGGCCGCGTGTCGTCCGAGAAATTCGCCCACGCCTCCGGCAGCGTCAGTTCCACAAGCGTTTCGGCGCCGTTGGGCAACGTGAAGAGTCGCCGCAGTTGCGGCAGCTCCGGATGATCGCGCGCGATCCGCTTGCGCAGCGCTTCAAACTTCGACCGGCTCGAGGTCGAACAGACCATCCCGTCCGGATCGAGCCCGACAGTATTTGCGATGTTCGCCGCAATCTTGTTCTTCTCGACGTCGGGGCCGCCGTAGCCAATTTGATCGATCAGTTCGAACTGCAGCAAATCGAATACGTCGTACAGGTGCCGCTTGTAAACTGACTCCTCGCATAGCTTGTGCAGAATCGAAGCGTACGGCTCCGCCGCCAGGTCAATGTCGCGATACCAGTAAGCGCGGAAATGCTCATGCGCCAGCCGGTCGATCGTCGACCAGCGCATCGTCGGAAACGTCGGATCATAGACGCGGCCGTCCTTGCAGACGATCATCACATGGACGGACTCGGTGAAGATTCGCCCCAGCCACTGCAGCATTGGCGCAAACCAGCGCTTCTGAATCCGCTGGATCCGCCAGTAGAGCACGAACAGCACGATCTTCCAGATCTTCCACCATGGGAATTGCGGCAATAGCAGGATCACCGTTCCCGGCTTCAAAAGCGAATAGCGTTCGATCATATCGTCCTCAGAAAATGTTCAGCGCGGCGATCGTGAACCAGAACTCGCTACCGAGGTTGTCGACCGCCAACGGCCGCGGCTCGGCTTGCGCCTCGGCGCCGGCATCGAAGTAAGTCTTGTAGATAAACAACGCCAAGATCGCCAGGTGGATGTCCTGGAAGATCGGCTTCTTCGTCACGTAGGCCCCGCCGAGTTTGCCGCCGATTGAAGGGTTACGCACCACGACGCCAGCGTTCGTCGCCACGTCGAACGGATCGACCGAGCCGGCGATGAAGATCTGCGAACTCATGAGCCGGAAGAACATTGGGAACTCGATGCTCACGACGCCGAGCTTCGAATCCCAGCTGAGGCCCACCGCCTGGTAGTATTCGTCGGTGGGATTCAGCAAGTAGCCCGCGGCGAAATTCGCCTGGCTGAACTCGAGGCTCTTCTTGAGCGTCACGCCGCCGAAGGCGCCTTTAATATTGCTCAGACTCTGCGCGGTCAGGGACGCACAGAATGCCAATAATAAAACGAGCGTCAGTAGTTTCTTCATGATTAGTCCTTTCTCGATACCGGCGGCGGCACGACTTTCGGCCAGTGCTGCTCCTTCGGTCCGGCAATTGAGGGTGCGTTTGTATTGAGCTTATGCTCAACCCCGAGCGCAGCGGTCAGGAGCGCGCCCATCACCGACAGCACGGTGCCCCAGGAGGCCGCATCGATGAACACCGCAGCCGCGCCGATCAGGCCCAGCGCCAGCATCGCGGCGGTATATAGCGCCCAGCGGCCGATCAGATTGATCAGCTGCCGCACCTCTTTGCTCTTGAGCACGTCGAGGTCGGCGCTGGCCAGAATGCCCTTAGGTATCAGACCCATTTTTGTTCACCTTGAGAGTCGGGTATTGGCCATTGAGTTGTTTCGCCAGCGACAGATTGACGCCGAGTGCGGCCGCCAGCGTAAACACGAAGATCAATGCGGTGATGGCCCATGTCGGCGTCGGCGTCACCAACGCGCGATCGCCGTAAGCGAGCAGCACCGCCAGCAGCACCACGGGAATCAGGGTGCGCCAGCCGTTGATCGCCGGCACCATGGCCTTGAGCACCGCCACGATCGCTGTCACGAATCCGCCGTAGACTCCGCCTTTGGCGACGATCATCAACAGCGGTCCGATGTTCTCCATACCTTCCATGAGATTTCCTCCATCACAGGTTCAGTCGATTGAGCCAACCGCCCAGTGCCCACGACTTGGCGGGGTTCTCTTCAATGCGGTTTAAGAAGTATTCGCCGCGGCGAATTGCCATCGCGCGCACCAACTTGTCGGCATCCGTCTTCACGGCCATCACGGCCGCCAGTGTCAGCGGTCCCAGATTGCCGTCGACGACAAGCTTCGGTTTGCGATTGCCGTTGAACACATTGAGCGCGCGCTGCAGGAATGTCACCGCCGGACCGGGCCCCGGCAGAATGATCGCGTCAAAGAACTCGGCAGCGACGCGCTGATGCGGAAACTGATCACAATGATACTTGGTCCACAACGCCAGGTAGAAATCGCGCACCAGCGCCTGCACTTGCTTGTCCGCCTCGAGGCGCGCCCGGAAGTCGCTGTATGACTTCCAGCCGTCAATCAATCTCCAGCCCGGCCAGTTCGGTTGGAATCGCCGCGAGATCCCTTTGTAGGTCTCCCGGCCAGGATCGCGCGGATCATCCGCGTAACCGCCCTCGTTTTCGAGGGTAGTGGCAAAGACCGGATCGAATTGCACCATCGTTACGTCGTCGTGCCGGTCAGCTGCAGTTCGTAGTAGGAATTCTGCGCCGCATCGCCGGCGTTGAGCGAGAGGGCGCACCAGAACCCGATTGCATCACCGGGCTCGAGATTGCCGCCGGGCACATTTTTGGCGTTCGAGTCGAATGTTCCCGTCGGCGCCACGTTGCGGTTGTTCCCAGCACCGTTGGTGGTCGAGCCGTTGACCGCGGCATCGAGCGCAAACGTCTCCTTCGCCGCGACCCCCCCGGCCACTTCGCTCACCTGGGCGTTGGTCAGCGCCAGCGTCGCATGAGTATTTTTGAGGAAGCCCTTGTCATAGGACACCTTGTTGGAACCGCCGGCCGCATTAGCCGCCTCGTCGAAATGGAACCGTCGGCATTCCATGATCTCATTCGGCGTCTTCTCGAAGAACATCCCCTTGGCGATCTCGAATCCGGACCCGCTCGCGGGCGCCGTGCCCCAGTCATTGCGGACATAGGCGCGCTTGAGCGTGCCGTTGTATGCGACAATCTCGTCGAGTTCATTCGCGCCCGTACCGGAAGTGACCCGCACCACTTCGCCCTTATAGATGTCATCCGTCGCGGACGCTCCGGCATCAAGGTCGATGTAAGGTGCGCCGTCAGAATCGACTCCGCCGCCGGTGGCCGTGTTCGACCGCGTGGCTGTGTTCGACATCAGCGCCACATGGCCGGTGCACGTCGCCGACTTGATCGCCTTCATCAGGCGCGCAAACGTCTTCGGCGTCCCGGCCTGCGCCGGCGTGACGCCGTTGAGGTTGATCGTCTCGGTCACCTTCG
>JADYYF010000082.1 GCA_020853795.1 Candidatus Zixiibacteriota bacterium | reverse complement strand
GCCGCGGAAGGCACCTACAGCCTGACCGGCTCGATGGCGGACCATCGCCTCCGGGTCGCGAGCAACAGGATCGGCGCACTGGCGGCGGCGCTGGCGCTGGAATTGAATCGCCAGGGATTGTCGCTTCCGGTCGCCGGACAACTGAGCAAGTTTACCGCGAACGATTTTGACAAGAATTGGCTGCGAGCGGCGGCGGCGGATTTGCTGGCGCAACGCGGCAAGAGCATCGTCTGCGCCGGACGGCGCCAACCGGCGGCGGTGCATGCGCTGGTCTTTGCAATTAACGAGGCGCTCGGCAACCTGGGCGCGACCATCGATTATCGCGAGATTGTCGATGCGATGCTGCCGCAGCGCAAGCAACTGGCGACGCTCACGCAGCAGTTGGCGGCGGGGCAAATCAACACGCTGGTGATGCTCGGCGGTAACCCGCTGCAGAATGCGCCGGCGGATCTGAATTTCAAGTCGGCGCTGGCCAAAGTAGCGACGACGATTCATCTGTCGCTCTATCGGGATGAAACCTCCAAGGCAGCGACGTGGCATGTGCCGATGGCCCACTACCTTGAGTCGTGGGGTGACGCGCGTTCGAGCGACGGCACAGCTTCGGTGATCCAACCGATGATTGAACCGCTGTTCGGCGGCCACAGCAGCATCGAGATGTTGAACCTGCTGGCGACGGGCGAAGACAAGCGCGGTTACGATATCGTGCGTGAGACCTGGACGGGTCTGGTCAGCGGGGCATTCGAAAAGAGCTGGCGGCGGACCTTGCATGATGGATTGCTGGCGAGTTCGGCAGCACCGGCAGTGGCGGTCACTTCGACGCCGAGCGCCTTGGCGGCGGCCATGAGCGGCTTGAGCGACGGCCGCGACGAGTTGGAAGTCGTGTTCCTCCCGTCGACGCAGGTGCACGACGGACGCTTTGTCAATAACGGCTGGCTGCAGGAGATGCCGCATCCGATTACGAAACTCACCTGGGATAACTGCGCGATGATTGCGCCGGCGACGGCCAAGCAATTGGGCGTCAAGAGCGGCGATGTCGTGCAATTGACGACCGGCGGTCGCTCAGTTGAGATTCCCGTCTGGATCGTGCCGGGACAGGCAGACAATTGTCTGGCAATCGAGCTGGGCTACGACCGCGAAGAATTCGGCCGCGTGGCGGAAGGCGCCGGCTTTGACGTGTATCCGCTGCGCACGACGGATGCATTCTGGTTTGCTACCGGTGTGTCGTTGACGAAGCTGGGACGCGAGTATCAACTGGTCTCGGCGCAGGATCACTGGTCGATGGAAGGCCGGCCGCTGGTACGCGAGGCCAATATCGAAGATTATCGGCGGCATCCGAAGTTCGCGCAGGAAGCGGTGGAGCATCCACCGCTGGAGTCGCTGTGGGAGGAGCGCGATTACTCGCAGGGCTACCAGTGGGGCATGGCGGTCGATCTGAATACCTGTATCGGTTGCGGCACCTGCGTGCTGGCGTGCCAGAGCGAAAATAATATCCCGATCGTCGGCAAGCGGCAGGTCAACAACGGCCGCGAGATGCACTGGCTGCGCATAGACCGGTATTTCTCCGGTTCGATCGAAGATGCCGCGATGGTGCATCAACCGGTGATGTGCCAGCACTGCGAAAACGCGCCGTGCGAGCAGGTGTGCCCGGTGGCGGCGACGGTGCACGACAAGGAGGGGCTGAATGTGATGGTCTACAACCGCTGCATCGGGACGCGCTATTGTTCGAACAACTGCCCGTACAAGGTGCGGCGTTTTAACTATTTCAATTTCACCAAGGACACGCCGGAGATCGTGCGGATGGCGATGAATCCGGACGTGACGGTGCGGTTCCGCGGCGTGATGGAGAAGTGCACGTTCTGCGTGCAGCGTGTCAGCGAGGGACGAATCAAAGCGAAACTGGAAGACCGCACGATCAAGGACGGCGAGGTCAAGACCGCCTGCCAGCAGGCGTGTCCGACCGATGCGATCGTGTTCGGCAATATTAATGACCCCGACAGCCGGGTGAACAAAGTCAAGGCGCAGAACCGCAACTACGCGATGCTGGCGGAATTGAACGTCAAGCCGCGGCTGACCTATCTGGCAAAGATTCGCAATCCGCATCCGGAACTGGCGGGCACTCCGGAGACGGGCGGACATCACGGTTAAGAGCGATTGAGGATCGAGAATTGAACGCACAGAGCGAAAGCCATCCGGAAATTCTGATCGCCGGCAACCCGAAGTTCAGCACGGTGACGCAGCATATCAGCGCGATCGTGGAAGATCGCACCAAGATGGGCTGGGTGCTGTTGTTCGGCGCGGCCACATCGATCATGCTGATCCTGTTCGGCGCGATCGGGTACCTGTTCTATGAAGGCATCGGCATCTGGGGCAACAATCAGCCGGTCGGCTGGGCGTTCGACATCGTCAACTTCGTGTTCTGGGTCGGTATCGGGCACGCCGGGACGCTGATCTCGGCGATCCTGTTCCTGTTCCGGCAGCGGTGGCGGACTTCGATCAACCGCTTCGCCGAGGCGATGACGATTTTCGCGGTGATTTGCGCGCTGATGTTTCCTTCGATTCACGTCGGCCGGGCGTGGCTGCTGTACTATGTGATGCCGCTGCCGAATCAGATGTCGATGTGGCCGAACTTCCGCAGTCCGCTGTTGTGGGATATGTTCGCCGTCGGCACGTACTTCACCTGTTCGCTGCTGTTTTGGTATGTCGGTCTGGTTCCCGACCTGGCGACGTTGCGCGACCGCGCCAAAACGCGTTTGCGCAGAGTCCTCTACGGTATTTTCTCGCTCGGCTGGCACGGCGGCAACCGGCAGTGGAAGCATTATGAACTCGCCTACCTGATACTGGCCGGCATCTCGACCCCGCTGGTGTTGTCGGTGCACTCGATCGTGTCGACCGACTTTGCGACCTCGGTGCTGCCGGGCTGGCATACGACAATTTTCCCGCCGTACTTCGTGGCGGGGGCGATTTTCTCCGGCTTCGCGATGGTGATGACGCTGGCACTGATCGCGCGCAAGATCTACCGGCTCGAGAATTTCATCACCATGAACCATCTGGAAAAGATGAACAAGATCATGATGGTGACCGGTATGATGGTTGGTTACTCGTACGGCTGCGAGATGTTCATCGCCTGGTACTCGGGTAATCCCTACGAGCAATTCGCGTTCTTTAACCGCGCGTTCGGGCCGTACTGGTGGTCGTACTGGATCATGGTGAGCTGCAACGTGATCATTCCGCAAATCTTCTGGTGGAAGAAGGCGCGGACGAATCTGGTGTGGATGTTCATCGCGTCGATTCTGGTCAACGTCGGCATGTGGTTTGAGCGGTTTGTGATTCTAATCACGCTGACGCGCGACTTCCTGCCGTCGTCGTGGGGCTGGTACTGGCCGACGATCTGGGATTTCACGATGCTGATCGGTTCGTTTGGATTGTTCTTCACGCTGTTCCTGCTGTTCCTGCGTTTCCTGCCGATGATCTCGATGGTCGAGGTGAAGGGCGTGTTGCCGCAGGCGGATCCGCATCATCACGCGCCGGATACCGCGCCGGCGGCGAAGCCGGGCGATGAGCGGCCGCGGCCGCATCCGGGGATCGAGCCGGGACCGGCGCTGGGAGGAGCGAGTTGATGAGCGCGGTCACGGGAAGAGTTACGGCGGTAATCGCCCAATTCGACACGCCGGCGGATTTATTGCACGCGGCGGAGAAAGTGCGCGATGCCGGCTATAAGCAGTTCGACTGTCACTCGCCGTTCCCGATTCACGGGATGGATCGCGCGATGGGCGAGAAGCGCTCACCGCTGGGATATATTGTCGGCGCGGTGGCGCTGGTGGCGTTCTCGGCGATGACCTACTTCATCTATTGGGTGACGACGTCGGGCTACCGGATGGTGATTTCCGGCAAGCCGGACTTCAGCTACCAGGCCTTTGCGCCGGTGGTGTTTGCGGTGACGGTGTTGGCGTCGGCGATCGCGGCGACGTTTGGCATGATGATTCTCAACCGGCTGCCGCAGTTGTGGCATCCGCTGTTCGAGTCGGGATCGTTCCGCAAGTTCTCCGATGACGGGTTCATTGTCAGCTTGCACGCGGACGACCCGAAATTCGATCCGCAAAGCGCGGCGGATTTCTTGAAGCGGATCGGCGGCAAGAATGTCGAGACCGTGGAGGTGACGGCCTGATGCGCGGTAGGGTGACGATGCGGTTGACCGCGGCAGTGCTGCTGGCGGCGGCGCTGGCGCTCGGTTGTGTGCGCGGCCGGCCGTCGGATGACCCGCCGATTCACTTGAATCCGAACATGGACCGGCAGGAGAAATATCTGCCACAGGCGGAGAGCAAGTTCTTCGCCGACGGCATGACGATGCGCAAGCCGGTGGCCGGAACGGTGGCGCGCGGTGAACTCAACGAAGACAACGCTTACTATCGCGGTCGCGACGAGCGGGACAGCCTGATCGCCCGGATGCCGGTGGAGATCACGATGCAGTTGCTGCAGCGCGGTCAGGAGCGCTTCAATATTTATTGCTCGCCGTGCCACGGCAAGACCGGTGACGGCAAGGGTATCATCGTACAGCGCGGCATGTTGCCGCCGCCGAGTTTCCACGAAGCGCGACTGCTGCAGGCGCCGGACGGCCATTTCTTTGATGTCATTACCAACGGCATCCGCAATATGCCGACCTACCGGCATCAGATTCCGGTGCCGGACCGCTGGGCGATCGTGGCGTATCTGCGCGCGTTGCAGCGGAGTCAGAATGCAACGATCAACGATATTCCCGTCGACCTGCGCGGAAACGTGAACTGAGGAGAAGCTGAACGCGCATGCGCTTTGATGCACAAAATCATCGCCTGACCGACAGCGGCAAATTCGGCACGATCATGCTCGCGATCGGTGTGATCGGCATTGCCGCGAGCATCGCCGGATACTTCGTTGATGCGCAGCAGTTCTTGGCCTCGTACCTGACCGCGTTTACCTACTGGGTGAGCCTGGGGCTGGGCGGCTTATTCTTTGTGATGCTGCACCACCTGGTCAACGCCCAGTGGAGCATCGTGCTGCGGCGGATTGCCGAGAACGTGATGTACGCGCTGCCGCTGATGATTGTGTTCTTCCTGCCGGTGGCGTTCGGGCTGGGAAGTTTGTACAAGTGGACCGATACAGCGTACGTGGCGGCGGATCACTTGCTGTCGCTCAAGGCCGGATTTTTGAATACCGGCTTCTTCCTGATTCGCTCGTTCGCTTATCTGGTGATCTGGGCCGTGCTGGCGATCAAGCTGTACCGGCTGTCGCTGCAACAGGATCAGGGGCACCAACCGGGATTGACGAAGACGTGGCGCAAGATCAGCGCGCCGGGAATCATCGTATTCGCGATTACGCTGACGTTTGCATCGTGGGACTGGCTGATGTCGCTGGATGCGCACTGGTACTCGACGATTTTCGGCGCCTATTACTTCGCGGGCGCGACGATGGCGATGATGGCCTTCACGCTGCTGACGGTGCTCCTGCTCGCGCGGCGGGGCATTCTGACTGACGTCATTACGGTTGAGCATTATCACGATCTGGCGAAGCTGTTGTTCGCCTTCATCGTGTTTTGGGCGTACATGGGCTTCTCGCAGTACTTCCTGATCTGGTATGCGAATATTCCCGAAGAGACGATCTGGTACCAGCATCGCTGGGTGGGATCGTGGAAGGCGATCTCGCTGCTGATCGTATTCGGGCACTTTGCTGTGCCGTTCCTGTTGTTGATTACGCGCGCGGCGAAGCGCAGTGCGCTCTGGCTGATCGCGATGTGCGTGTGGATGTTATTCATGCACTATATTGACCTTTATTGGTTAGTATTCCCTAACTTTTCGCACCACGGCGCGCATTTTTCCTGGATGGATTTAGCCACCATGATGGCGATTGGCGGCGTATTTGTTTGGTACTTTTGGAAACGCTTAGCGGAGCAGCCGCTGGTGCCGGTGAACGATCCCCGGCTGGCGGCCTCGATGAAGTTTGTCAACCAGTAAGGCAGATTGATGAATCATTCTTCGGAAGCACAGGCGCAAGTCGGCCACGCCGGCTACGAAAAACGCGACGTCAACATCGTGTGGGCGGGAATCGTCACGGCGGTGATCGTGATGATCATTGTGCTATCGGTGGCGTTCGTCGACGAGATTTTCGTCGCGACCAAGGAAGCGATGGTGACGCAGTATCAACTGGCGCCGGAGAATAATCAATTGCGCGATTTGCGCGCCCGCGAAGCGGAAGTGCTGACGACCTACAAGCTGCTCGATCCGCAGAAGCAGATTTACCGCATCCCGATCGACCGTGCCATGCAGGTGCTGGCGGATGAAGCGTACACCTCTCAGCGCTCGGCAGTAACTCCCCGATGACCATGGCCAGCCGAATTTTCCTCGTGGTTATCGGTGGGCTCTTAATATCGAGCATGTGGATCGACGTAGATGCCCAGGTGGTGCGCGACAGTGTGCCGGAGTTGCAGAAGATCGATATCATCGAGCACCCGGGCGACACCGTGCCGTTGCAGTTGGCCTTCAACGACGATGCCGGGCGGCCGGTGCAACTGGCGGAGTATTTCCACCGGGGCAAGCCGGTGGTGCTGACGCTGGCCTACTACAATTGTCCGATGCTGTGCACCGTGGTGCTGAACGGGTTGTCGGATGCGGTGCGGGAGCTGGACCTGCGGCCGGAACAGGACTTCTTGCTGGTGACGGTCAGCATCAATCCGAACGAGACGGCGGAGCTGGCGGCCGGCAAGCGGTCGCGCTACATGCAGGCGCTGGGCGAGCAGGGGCAGAACAACGGCTGGCGGTTTTTGGTCGGCGACTCGACGCAGTCGCGCGCGCTGGCGGAGGCGATCGGATTCAAGTACTTCTATGATGAAGCGATCAAGGAATATGCGCATCCGGCGGGAGCCTTCGTGCTGACCCCCGATGGTGTGATCTCGCGCTACCTCTACGGGCTGGATTTCAAGCCGCGCGACCTGAAGTTCGCGCTGATCGAAGCCTCGCATGGCAAGATCGGCACGACGCTGGATCGGCTGATCCTGTACTGTTACCATTATGACCCGGCGGCGAAGGGCTACGTCGTGCTGGCGGGAAATATCATGAAGCTGGGCGGTCTGCTGACCCTGGTGATACTAACGGTATTCTTGAGTTTACTGTGGGCGCGCGAACGGCGATACCGGGCCGCGCGAGTCGCAGCCTGAGCGCAATTATTACGAACGGAGCTGGCGTAGCTTAATCATGGACAAGACTGGTAGCTTCTTCCTGCCGCCGCCGCATTCAACAGTCGCCGGTGACGTTGACGCGCTGTTCAATTTCATCTATTTCTCGTCGGCGATCCTGCTGGCGCTGGTGACGGCAGCGATGGTGTTGTTTATCGTTCGCTACCGCCGGCGCGGCGCCGCCACGACCACATCGGGAATAGCGCACAACACGGCGCTGGAGATCACCTGGACCTTGATCCCGACGATCGTGGTGTTCATCATTTTTGCCTGGGGTTTCAAGGGCTTTATCCGCCTGCACGTGGCGCCGGCAAATTCGATGCAGGTGAAGGTGACAGGTCAAAAGTGGTTTTGGTCGTTTGACTATCCGGACGGCGCGAGCAGCGTCAATGAATTGCTGGTGCCGGCGGGACAGCCGGTGAAGCTGTTGATGTCCTCGAAGGACGTGATCCACAGCTTCTACGTGCCGACTTTCCGTATCAAAATGGACGTGCTGCCGAACCGGTACACGATCGCCTGGTTCGAGGCGACCGACACCGGCAACTTCAACCTGTTCTGCACCGAGTACTGCGGCACCAAACATTCCGAGATGATCGGCAAGGTGCGGGTGGTAACGGAGCGGCAATATGCCGAATGGCTGGAGACGCAATCGGGGCCGGGCGCGGGCGAATCGCTGGTCGATTACGGGGCGCGGCTGTATTCGCAGAAAGCCTGTATCACCTGCCACAGCTCCGACGGCAAGGCCGGTACCGGGCCGACGTTCAAGGGCATCTTCGGGCACACGGTGGATCTGGAAGGCGGCCAGTCAGTGGAAGTGGACGAGAACTATATCCGCGAATCGATCCTGGAGCCGAAGGCGAAAGTCGTGCGCGGATTCCAGCCGGTGATGCCGACGTATCAGGGGTTGCTCAAGGACAAGCAGATCGACGGGCTGGTCGAATATATCAAGTCACTGAAGTGAGCGAGTGCCGAAAATGAGTGAAGCCGTAATTCCGCAGAAAAATTATCTGAACGACCCGAAAGGGCTCAAGTCGTGGTTGCTCACGCGCGACCACAAGCGCATCGGCTTGATGTACCTGTTCGCGATCATGTTCTTCTTCCTGGTCGGCGGGGTGTTTGCGTTGTTGATTCGCTGGGAGCTGTTGAAGCCGACGGCGGACATCATGACGCACGACACCTACAACAAGATGTTCACGCTGCACGGCGCGATCATGATCTTCCTGTTTATCATCCCGTCGATCCCGGCGGCGTTGGGGAATTTCGTACTGCCACTGATGCTGGGGGCGAAGGACGTGGCGTTCCCGCGGTTGAATCTGGCCAGTTGGTATGTGTATGTGGCGGGGGCGATCATCGTGCTCTACTCGGTGGTCACCAACGCGGTCGATACCGGCTGGACGTTCTATACGCCGTATTCGACGACGACGAATACCGCGGTGATCTCGATGACCTTCGGGGTGTTCGTGCTCGGCTTCTCGTCGATCTTCACCGGTTTGAATTTCATGGTGACGATCCACAAGCTGCGGGCGCCGGGAATGACCTGGTTCAACATGCCGTTGTTTGCCTGGGGGATTTATGCGACGTCGATCTTGCAGGTGCTGGCGACGCCGGTGCTGGGGATAACGCTGGTGCTGCTGATTCTGGAGCGCGCGCTCGGGATCGGCATCTTCGATCCGGCCCTCGGCGGCGACCCGGTGCTGTATCAGCATTTCTTCTGGTTCTACTCGCACCCGGCGGTGTACATCATGATTCTGCCGGGCATGGCGATCATTTCCGAGACGATCTCGACGTTTTCGCACAAGAAGATATTCGGCTACAGGCTGGTGGCGTTTTCGAGCCTCGGCATTGCGCTGGTCAGTTTCCTGGTCTGGGGGCACCACATGTTCACCTCCGGGCAGTCGGAGTTGGCGGCGGTGATTTTCTCATTCCTGACATTTCTCGTCGGTATCCCGTCGGGCATCAAGGTGTTCAACTGGCTGGCGACGATGTACAAGGGGCAGATTTCGCTGGAAGCGCCGATGTTGTACACGCTCAGTTTCCTGTTTTTGTTCACGATCGGCGGCGTGACCGGCATCATGCTCGGTGCGCTGTCGGTGGACGTGCATCTGCATGACACCTACTTCGTCGTGGCGCATTTCCATTACGTGATGATGGGCGGCACGGTGATGGCATTCCTGGCGGGGCTGCATCACTGGTGGCCCAAGATCTGGGGGCGGCTCTACAATGAGAAACTGGCGGCGCTCGCCTGCGCGCTGATCTTCATCGGTTTCAATATGACGTTTTTCACGCAGTTCATCCTCGGCTCGCAGGGGATGCCGCGGCGGTACTTCACTTACGTCGAGCAGTATCAACCGTTGCACGGCTTCTCATCGATCGGCTCGTTTGTCATCGGCACGGGCTTCATCATCATGGCATTCTATTTGATCTATGCGATCTTCAAGGGCAGACCGGCGGGCAACAACCCGTGGGGCGCGCTGACGCTGGAATGGCAGACGACTTCGCCGCCGCCGGCCGAGAATTTCGAGACCGATATAGTCCCCACCCATGGACCGTACGACTACGACAAGGTGGTCGCGGCGAGCACGAGGTAAGCAGCGATGTCGACACACTCAGCCAGCCACGATCATCCGGCGTACTTGCAGCATCATTTTCACGAACCGGCGCAGCAGGCGGAAGCGGCCAAGCTGGGCACGTGGTTGTTCCTGCTGACGGAAATTTTGCTCTTCGGCGGGCTGTTCTGCGCGTACGCGATCTTCCGCTCCTGGTACCCGGAGATGT
>JADYYF010000081.1 GCA_020853795.1 Candidatus Zixiibacteriota bacterium | reverse complement strand
CGACACTCACTTCGTTGCCGGAATAGTAGTAGTAGGTGTGCGTCAAGGTTCGCACCCAGGCGCTGTCTGGTTCGCCGCCCCCACCGCCGCCTTGAGCTTCCATTCCACCGCCGAGGAGGTCGTCACCACCGCCCCCGCCCGGAGCGCAGTTCGTGCATTGCCACGTCCAGGAAATTAGCGACTTTTTGACGCGGCGTAAAGAGGGAAAGCGTCAGGATCGCGGGGATCCTGACCTACGAAAGCGTCCCACCCTGCGCTGTCGCTTCGGGTGGGCTACCGGGTAACGGACCCACCGCAATTCCTCGTTCCTCGGGACCCACCGCAAGCGGTGGGGCACCGGTCGCTGTAAGAAATCGAGACAAAAGGAAGCACCGAGCGGTGCTCAGTCGATTTCGATGAGGCGAGCAAGGTAGAGCCGGAAGCCGTCGAGAAGCGCTTTATCGACGCGGAAGCGCAGCTCGGAGCTTTTGCCGTCGGCAAGAGGTTGGTCGCCAGTGATGCCGACGATGTACTTGCCGGTGATCTCGTTGGAGTAGTAGTCGTAGGTGCCGACTTCCTGCGCCGAGAAGCGGACGCCGAAGCGCTGGTTGCTGTAGGTCGTGTCGGCGAACTGCTCCTTGAAGAGGAAGCTGGAGTATTTGTCGCTGCCGAGGCTGCCGAGAAGCAAAGCGCCTTCGAGCGGGCTTTGTTTCATCGTGACGTTGAAGTTGTAATAAAGCGAGTCCTCGAAAACCTTCATCAGGATATTTGGCGTGCCGGACTCGAAGACGAGTTCGCCGGTCTGAGCGGCGCCGGCGTAGATGCCGGCGGAATTCTGCTGCTTCACCCAAGTCTTGAAGTCGGATTCGAGAGCAGACCAGCTCTTGCCGGCGGCGGCGGCGATCATCGCTTTCGTCTGGTCGACGGAGAGTGAATCGACAAAGCCGGCGGTGCCGGAGAATTTGCGATACAGGTCGAGGTAAGAAGCGCGGCCGAGTTGATTCCAGAGATATTCGCAAAGTAAACCGGCCAGCGGATAGGCGAAATCGGGGTTGGCCTCAAACGAGTAGAAGGTTGCGCTGGTCATCAGGGTATCGAGCGTGGTCAGATCGTTGAGATAGAGATAGGAGCCGAGCGAGGCGAGCACCGGCTCAGACCGACCCCAGCGGCCGCCGAGAAACGTGGCGGTGCCTTCTTTCAGAATCGGGTGCGTATGCGCCGGGGCACCATCGAGGGCGTAAGCGACCAGGAACTGGGCGACCTCGTTGTAAGGCGGCATATACTTGCTGACGACAGCATCCATCGAGGGGAGCAAGCGGCCCATCGCCAGCTTGCCGGTGATCTGTTCAACTTCGCCGTAGGATTCGCAGATAAAGGCATTGAACTTGAGTGTCTCCAGCATGATCAGGCGTTCGTTGGAAACGCCGAGCTTCTTGGCTGTCGTTTCGACGAATTTGTCAAGGCGTTCAAGATTGGCGCCGGCAAAGAGCGACGGGTCGCGGAATTTGACTTTCAGGTATTGCGATTGGACTTCCTCCCAAGCCTCGCAATAGACATGGAGCGGAGAGACGAGCGAAGGTTGCAGCACGGATTCGGCCATCATGTAGGCGCGGCCAGGAATGCGATTATTGCCATTGACAAGGGTGTAGCTGAGGCCGGCGAAGTCGCGGCTGAAGCGGACGGTATCGATCGTAATTGAGGCGCTGCCTGAACGCAGGGCGTCAAGGTTAAGCCAGAGAGGCGATTCCATCTCGAGCTTCACGGGTTCGTTGAGGTAGTGAAGTCGAAGTTGGTCGGAGATCGTGCGATCGAGAAGGGCCCAGCGATTGAGGGCGTCATCATAGTGGCCGGCCTTGAGGTCGTCGACGTAGCGCAGAAAGAATTTCTCGATATCGCGTTCTTTGTCGCGATCCTGAGCGAAAACGATGGACGTTGAAATGAGCAGTATCGCAAAAAGCAGGCGCTTCATTCGATCTCCTTTAGCGAGAAAATGTCCGTCACAAACAGCTACCGGGTCTTCCCATTATAGTACATAAGTCGTGATTCGGATGGGAAAATTTAGCGGGAAATGGAGGTGCTTCTTCGAGACGGAGGGCAACGAATACAACCCCCTGGCCCCCTTTACTAAGGGGATTTGTGGACGACGGGTGCTGGCTGAGACGAGCGGCAGGTCGCCCCACGAAGCGCGCAAGTTTTGCGGTTGATCAGGAGTCGAGAGCACTTCGCGGGAAGACCTGCCGCAACGTCAATGGTGTCAGCCGACTGAAGTCGGCGCTACAGGAGGACGCTACAGGGGCTTACAGGCGCGCACCACGGGGGGCGATGAAGGGGTGGGTTATGTCAGTCGAGTTTCAGGTAGACCTTGCCGTCGCGGATTTCGACGGGAAAGGTTTTGACGTGGAGGCTGGGGACATCGAGCGATTGGCCGGTGACGAGATTGGTGCGCCAGCCATGGAGGGGGCAAGTGAGAATGTCGTCCTCGATTTCACCGCCATCGAAACTGGAGCCCTGGTGGGGGCAGCGATCCTCGATGGCGTAGAATTTGTCGCCGACGCGGCCGATGGCAATGGGAATACCATCGACCTCGAGGGTGAGGGGTTCGGTGGCGGGGATGTCACCAACGGGGCAGATTTCGACGAAGTCAGCCACGACCGGAATCTAACGGTTTCTGACGAGCGGCCAAGCAGTTATTTGCCGGGCAGGTGTTCGAGCACCTGCTGGGCGTGGTTTTCGGTGTCGACCTTCTTGATGATGTCGACGATTTTGCAGCCGCGGATGATGAAGGTCGTGCGCGCGATTCCCATTGATTTCTTGCCGTACATATTTTTCTCGACCCAGACGCCGAATTTTTCGGCGACGGCGTGGTCGGGATCGGCCAACAGTGGGAAGGGGAGGGAGAACTTCTCAGTGAATTTCTGATGGCTGGCGACGGTATCGGGGGAGATGCCGTAGACGGCGACGCCGGAGTGCTTCAGCTTGGCATAGCCGTCGCGCAGCGAGCAAGCCTGACGGGTGCAACCGGGAGTGTCGTCTTTGGGATAGAAATAGAGGACAACGGTTTGATCTTTCCAATCCGCCGATCGAACCCGGGCGCCATCGGTCTGTTCGAGGGTGAAGGCGGGAACTTTATCGCCGACTTCCAGCATAGAGACTCCTTAGGTAAAGTGGACGCGCAACTCTCTTTGAACGCAGAGGAGATGCAACGAGTTTGCGGGCGTCCAAGAAGTTTTATTTTGCTTTGCCGGTCACCGAGAGGCATAATCGCAAGCGTGAGGGAGGAATTGCGGGCGATATTGCGCGAGGCGTACCTGCGCGAGCGCAAACTGAATCTGCTTTATTCCGCGGCGGCCGAGTTGGACCCCGGCGCGGTGGAAAACGGGGGATTTTTTGTTCAGGCGCGTGAGAATCAGGCGGGCGATCTGAAGGTATTGCAGGGGATCAATAGCAAGTACGGCAATCCGGAGATTGACCCCTCGATGCTGGAGAAGCTGGGGGAGACCGTGACGAGTTTGCGCGCCGGCCACAAGGAACGGTCGGAATTATTGCGACAGATTCTGGAGTGGGAGACCGCCCTGGTCGACCTGTACAAGAGTTCGCTGCGCTACCTGTCGACCGACGACGAGACCCGCAAGCAGATCAACAATATGCTCACCGTGAAGCTGCAACATCGGCGCGAGTTGATGGATCAGCTGCAGATGTTCTAATCCGCGCCGGCAAAAGCCGCTTGACAGCCATCCCCATTCTGCTAATATAACGCCCGACGAGTTCCTTTAATCGCGCCCGGTGAGGCCGAAAGGACTGAATCGATGCACTATCCTTCCGCCCCGTTTTCAACCCGGCTCGAAATGCATTTTGGTTTCTTGAATATATCGTAAAGGAGAACACTTGACGGAGAAAGACGTATCCGTGCTGATGGACGCCAAGCAGATTGCGCATGCGATTTCGCGGATCGCACACGAGATTCTGGAATCACTGGCGGACGACGAGGAGCTGGCGGTGATCGGCATCCGTTCGAACGGCGATCACTTGGCCGACCGATTGGTGCGCGAGATCAAGCACATCGAGGGGCGCAAGGTTGACGTCGGGTATATGGACATCACGCTGTACCGCGACGACTTGTTGACGAATCCGGAGCATCCGGAGATCAAGGCGACGGAGATCTTGTTCCCGGTGGATAAGAAGGTGGTCGTGCTGGTGGACGACGTGCTGTTCACGGGACGAACGATTCGGGCGGCGCTCAATCAGATTCCCGATTACGGGCGGCCGAAAGCGGTGCGGCTGGCGGTGCTAATCGACCGCGGCGGGCGCGAGCTGCCGATCCGGGCGGACTTCGTGGGGAAGAACATCCCGACGAACCCCAAGGACAAGGTCTCAGTGGCGCTGGCGGAACGCGGCGGCGAGGACAGCGTCATCTTGACGCATGAGAAAAGCGCGGAAACGAAGAAGCGCGCGGCGCGCGGGAGGAGGAAATGACTTTCAAGCGACGTCATTTGCTGGGGTTGGAAGACCTGAACGCCGACGAGCTGATGAACATCCTGGAAACTTCGAAAGTGTTCCGCGAGGTGCTGGACCGGCCGATCAAGAAGGTGGCGCCGTTGCGCGGTTTGACGGTGGCGAATTTGTTTTTTGAGCCGTCGACGCGGACGCGGGTGTCATTTGAGCTGGCGGAGAAACGGTTGTCGGCGGATACGGTGACATTCACGGCGGCGACTTCGTCGGTCAAGAAGGGGGAGACGCTGAAAGACACGGTGCGCAACCTGGAAGCGATGAAGATCGACATGGTGGTGATCCGGCACGGGTCGTCGGGGGCGCCTTATTTCCTGACGCGGTTTTGCTCGTCATCGGTGATCAACGCGGGCGACGGGCAACACGAGCACCCCACGCAGGGTTTGCTCGACATGTACACGATGTGGATGAAATACCAGCGGATCAAGGGGCTGCGGGTGGTGCTGATGGGGGATGCCAAGCACTCGCGGGTGATTCGCTCGAATATCTGGGGACTGACGAAACTGGGCGCCTCGGTGGCGGTATGTGGTCCGCCGACGTTGCTGCCGGTCGGTCTGGAGAAGTTGGGCGTTGAGGTTTACACCGACGTCGACAAGGCGCTGGACGGCGCGGACGTTGTCAACGTGATGCGGATTCAGCTTGAGCGCCAGCAGGCGGGGTTGTTGCCGTCGCTGCGCGAGTACACCTCGCTGTTCGGAATTACGCGCGAGCGGCTGAAACGATTGAACAAGAACTACACGATCATGCATCCGGGGCCGATCAATCGCGGTATCGAGATGTCGGACGAAATCGCCGACTGCGGCGAGTCGGTGATCCTGGAACAGGTCACCAACGGCGTCGCGGTGCGGATGGCGGTGCTGTATCTGCTGGCGGGCGGCGAAGGGAGAAAGAGCGATGAAGATTAAGCTGATCAAGAACGGGGCGATCGTTTTCCCGGACAAGAAGCAGCCGCTGAAGGGCGACATCTATCTAGAGGGGGACAAGATCAAGCGGATCGATCTGGAAAGCGATCGCGGCAAGAAAGCGAAGGGAAAGGCGACGTTCAAGAAGGACGAAGTCATCGACGCGACCGGCATGCTGGTGCTGCCGGGGCTGATCGATATGCACGTCCATCTGCGCGAGCCGGGGCGCGAGGACTGCGAGACGATTGCGACCGGCACGATGGCGGCCGCGGCCGGCGGATTCACCGCGGTGGCGTGCATGCCGAATACGCTGCCGCCGCTGGACAACCAGGAGTCGGTGCTGTTCGTCAAGCAGCGGGCGTCCGGGTGCAAGGCGCGGGTGTATCCGATCGGCGCGGTATCGCGTGGGCGCGCCGGGAAAGAGCTGGCGGATATCGGCGAAATGGTAAAGACCGGAGCGGTGGCGATCACCGATGACGGGTCGCCGGTGTCGGATGCCGGCATGATGCGGCGGGCACTGGAATATGCCGGGATGTTCGGGATCTGCGTGATCAGCCACGCCGAGGACATGTCGCTGTCGGGCAAGGGGATCATGAACGAAGGCTACGAGTCGACACGATTGGGGATGCACGGGATTCCGCCGTTCTCGGAGGAAGTGTGCATCGCGCGCGATCTGCTGTTGTGCAAGTACATCGGGACGCCGGTACATATCGCGCACGTGTCGACCAAAGGTGCGGTGGAACTGATCCGGCAGGCGAAGGCCGACGGAGTCAATGTGACCGCCGAAGTGACGCCGCATCATTTCACACTGACCGACGCCGAGATCGGGAAGGGCTTCAACACGAATCTCAAGATGAACCCGCCGCTGCGGACGCAGGAGGATGTGGAGGCGATCATCGACGGGCTGAAGGACGGGACGATCGACTGCATTGCTTCCGATCATGCGCCGCACGCGCCGGAGGACAAAGAGGTGGAATTCGATCAGGCGCCGAACGGGATCATCGGGCTGGAGACCTCGCTGGGGTTGGTCGCGACCCATTTGGTGAAGCCGGGGCATCTGAGTTGGAATCAGGTGGCGGCGAAGATGGCGGCGAATCCGGCGCGCATCCTGCGGACGGTCGGGGGCGATTTGCGCGCGGGGGCGGTGGCGGATATTACAATCGTCAACCCGAAGGCGAACTGGACGGTGAAGGTGGACAAGTTTCTGTCGAAGTCGCGCAATTCGCCGTACGACGGTTGGAAGCTTCAGGGCAAGGTGCGCTGGACGATTCTGGGCGGGGAAGTGAGTTACGAGGGGTAGCAACGCATTTTCCGCGGTTCGTCTCAAGTACAACGACTGCACCCCTCTCGGCAATCGGGAGGGGTGTTCTGTTTTGCAGCGGGTGCGGCGGCGAAATGCTTGTGGAATCGACAGATTTGTATAATGATTGCCTGATGCTGGATTTCACCCTGAAAATGTATGAGCGGTTGTGCCGGGCGCTGGTCGAGAGCGGGTACCGGTCGCTGTTGATGCGCGATTGGCGCAAGGCGGCAAGCGACGGCAGGCCAGTATTGTACCTGCGGCATGATGTCGACAGCCTGCCGCCAGCGGCGCTGGATTTGGCGCGGATTGAGCAGGAGCACGGGTTGGTGGCGACCTATTTCTTTCGCTGCGTGCCGAAGGCGTTCGATGCGGGAGTGATTCGGTCGATACAAGCGATGGGGATGGAATGTGGCTATCATTACGAGACGCTCGACCGCGCGCAGGGCAATTTCGCCCGGGCGATTGAGATTACGCGGGACGACCTGGCGCGGTTGCGCGCGCTGGCGCCGGTGACCACGATGGCGATGCACGGGAATCCGCTGACCAAGTATGATAATCGCGATTTGTGGACGAAGTACGATTACCGCGAGTTTGGAATCGAGTTGGAGGCATACGAGATCGTGAATTCCGGCGTGCCGTATTTCACCGACACGGGGCGCAACTGGGACGAGACGCGCGGGAATTTGCTCGACATGGGCAAGGAGCGGGCGCGAATCCGATTGACCGATACGCCGAGCCTGATTGCCTATGTGCGGCAGAACCGGAAGGATGTCTGCATCAGCGCGCATCCGAATCGCTGGAGTTCGCGGCCGGCGGTGTGGTTGTATAATCTGGCCTATGATACGACGGGGAATATTGTGAAGGGGATGATCAAGCTTGTCCGCAAGTAGCGCCGGAATTACGGTGCGGGTGCACGAGCGCGCTGAGGCGCTGCCGCCGGCCTGGGATGAATTCCTGAGCCAGTGCCCGAGCGCGACGATCTTTCACACGGCGAGCTGGCAGCAGGTGCTGGCGGCGAGCTATCCGTATCGGTTCTGCGGGCTGGAGGCGGTTGACTCCGAACAGCAGACGGCGGGAGTGTTGCCGCTGTGGCTGGTGAAGAGTCCGCTGACCGGAAAGCGGATGGTCTCGGCGCCGTTTAGTTACATCTGTCCGCCGGTGGCGAACGGCGATGCTGTCACCGAAGCGCTGCTGGAGAGAGTGATCGAGCTGACGAAGGCGAACGGGGCGGCCTATTATGAACTCAAGAGCCCGAGTGTGATTACGGCGGCGGAGTCGCAATTTGCCAGGAGCGGGCAATACGAGACATTTCACGTTGACCTGCGGCGAAGCGAGACAGAAATCTGGAGCGGGACGCACAAGGGGATTATCCAGCGCGGCGTCAACAAGGCGCGCAAGGACGGGGTCATCATCAGCATCGGCGGGGATGAGTCGAGCCCGCGCGAGTTTCATCATCTGAATTTATTGACCTGTCGGCGGCACGGGATTCCGGCGCAGCCGCTGAAGTTCCATCAGGAAGTGTGGCGGCGACTCAAGCCACGGGGTGAGGCAGAGTTCCTGTTCGCGGAACATCGCGACAAGAGAATTGCGGCGGTGGTGATTTTCTACTACAACGGCACGGCGACGTACATGTACGGCGCGAGCGACGAGGAACATCTGGCGCTGCGGCCGAATCACCTGTTGATCTGGGAGGCGATCCTGCGGGCGAAGGCGCGCGGCATGCATACGTTTGATTTGGGACGGGTGTCGGACGACAATCCGGGATTGAAAGAATTCAAGCAACGGTGGGGCGCTGCGACGTTGCCGCTGTACTATTATTATTGGCCGGAAAAGCGCGGGGTGGGCGCGGTCAATCGAAACTCATTGAAGTTCAAAGCGACAACCTTTATGTTTTCGAAGCTGCCACTGGCGATTACGGGGCACCTGACGTGGCTGTACAAGCATCTGGCGTAGGCGGTGTGTGGGTGATTCGCAAATTCTACAAGAAGCTGTGCAAGATGATCGCGGCGTACTGCGGCTGGCATCTGCTGCGGATCGCCTTGCTGCGCAGCTGCGGCTTTGAGATCGGCAAGGACGTTTACATTGCTGACGGCCTGATTATTGTGGAGGAGTTGCGCGATCGCGGGAATGTGGTGATCGGCGACCGCGCCAGCCTGGCACCGCGGATCACGATCGTGACGTCGTCGCATCCGAACAATTCGCGCATCCGGCCGTACGTCCAGACGCCGCGAGGGACGGTGACGATCGGGGCGGACGCGTGGATCGGCGCGGGGGTGATTATCCTGCCGGGGGTGACGATCGGCAACGGCGCGATCGTGGGGGCCGGGTCGGTGGTGACGAAGGATGTGCCGCCGTACAAGATCGTGCTGGGGACGCCGGCGCGGATGATCGGGGATGTCAATGTGCCGGAGAGCGAGCGGGGCTAAATTTTCGCCTGCGGCAGCAGGTGCGAGACAATCAGATTCGTCAGTTCTTTTTCGGAAAAGCGGGTGGAGACGGAGACGCGACCTTTGGCGGCGATCGACTGGCGATAGTCGTCGTCGGTCAGCAGGCGGCGGAGCGCTTCCGTGAGACCGGCGACGTCGCGAGGCTCGACCAGCAAACCGTCCTCGCCGGGGCGCTGGATGATGTCGGTGATGCCGCCGGAATTGGCGCCGATGGCGGCGCACCCGCACATCATGGCCTCCACCAGCGTCATGCCGTAGCCTTCGCGCTCGGAGACCAGGGCGACGAGATCGGACTCGCGGTAGCGTTGGCCGAGGATTTCCTGCGTAACGGGGGGATGGAATTTCACGACCTCCGGTAGCTGCAGTTCGGCGACCAGGGCGCGCAGGGCGGCTTCTTCGGGGCCCTCGCCATAAAGAGTCAGGCTGCACTTGATGCCGGAATCGACGACGTTCTTGACGGCGCGGATCAGGACATCGAGGTTTTTCTGCCGGGTGAAGCGCGAGGCAGAGACGATCGTGCCGTCGATGCGACGGACGCGCGGGTCGTAGAAGATGTTCTTGCTGTCGGAGATCAGCGGTGCGACGAAGGTTTTGCCGGCGACGGAGTTGTCTTCGATCTGTGCGAGCAAAGTGTTCTCGAGATAGGTCGAAACGACGTTGATCGAGCGCGCATACTTGAAGACCTGGCGCGCGAGTGGTTTCACCCAGGGGTATTTTTTCAACAGGTGGATGTCGGTGCCGTGGCAGGTGACGACAAAGGGGAGGTCGGTTTTTTTGGCGATGAAGCGGCCGACGAGCCCGCCGGGAAGCCACCAATGGGCCCAGACGGTTTTGGGGAAGACTTTATCAGTCAGTTCGAGCGCTTTGTCCTTGTAAGCCTGGAAAAAGCTGGCGGCGAGCAGCGGCTGACGCAGAACGCGCTGGTGCATTTCGCCGCGGTAGGCGAGAGTTTCGTCGGCATCGGAGGCATAACGAAAACGGTGGACGTGCAGGTTACCGATCTGCTCGAACTCCTTGAGGCCGGCGTCATGCGGCACGACGAAATGGAGGTCGAGATAGCGGCCGAGCGCGCGATAGAGGGGTTGAAAGCCGATGCCGGAAATGTCGTTCTCGTAGCGCGGAAAGTTGTGGGTCAGCACCAGAATGCGTGGACGATGAACCGGAGTTACCATTGCGGATCTGCCTTGCGGAAGCGGTGCGCGCCGGAGCCGAACGGCTCCGGCGCTGCAACCAAACTATACGTTTTCGCCGCTGTCGGACGGCTCGCCGGCGGACGGCTCCGAGGTCTCCGGCGCGGCGGTTTCGCGTGGAAGTTCGCGAACGCGCAGGGTCAACGGACGATCGAGCAGATCGGCTTGACCGTTGCCGCCGGAGGGAGTTTCCGTGACGGCAGGCGCCGTCGATTCGGTGGCCGGCTGCGAGCGGTGCGGAATCTGCGGGCGCATACGGCGCATGCGGCGGCCGGTGCGGCGGGCGGGATGCTCGCTCGAGGTCTCGGCCGACGGAGATTCCAAAGCCATATCGGTTGACGTCGGCTCGGCGGCAAAGAGCTCGTTGCCGGCGGGCTGGAGATCGAGAGCGGTTTCGACCGGTTCGACGGGTTGCGGGGGTGCGACGGCTGCTACCTCAGGGCGCAGGTCGATACGCGGTTGTTCCGGACGCTCACTGCGGTCGCTACGCTCGCCACGCTCACCGCGATCACCACGGTCACGTCGACCACGGCCACGACGGTCGCCCCGATCGCCCCGATCACTGCGGTCGCTACGCTCGCGCCGTTCGCCGCGTTCCGGGCGGTCGCCGCGGTCGCCGCGCTCAGGTCGTTCGCTGCGATCATTGCGTTCGGGACGGTCTGAGGTGATTTCCCGGGACTCGCGGAGTTCGGGGCGGTTGTCGCGGGAACGGCGATCGTGTCGTTCGTTCCGGTCGCGCCGGTCGCCGCGATCGCCGCGATCGCCGCGATCACCTCGACCCCGATCAAGCCGTTCACCGCGTTCGCGCTCGAAGCGTTCGATACGATCCTCGCGTTCATCTTCGGTTTCGGAACGCTCGAACCGTCCGCGCCCACCGCGCTGACCGAGTTCCTCAATCAGCCGCTTGTTCTGGGTCTTGACGTCGGCGAGCGAGTCGCGCAAGTAGACGAGGGCTTCGGTGATGATTCCCATGATGAAGGTCACGAGCGCCGCCAACTCAAAGAAGATGACGCCGTAGAGCAGCGGCCGGTAGCCGCGCTCGAGGATGAAGCGGTCGTAGAAGGCGATGACGGCAAAGACCAGACCGATGAAGAAGAAGAAGAAGGCGGTCTTGCCGAAGAGGTTCATCGGATCGCCGAAGACGGAGACCTGGAACTTGACCGCGATCAGATCAGTGAAGCCTTTCATGATGCGCGATTTGCCGGCGAATTTGCTTTTGCCGGAATGGCGCTTGCTCAAAGTGACGGGGACTTCACGGACGATGAAGTCCTTGGCGGCGGCGAAGACGGCGAGGTAGCGATGCCAGCCTTCGCGCAGCGTCGGGAATTCGTTATAGACCTCCCGCGTAAACGCCTTGACCGAGTTCATGTCGGTGACTTTGAGTTTCGGGAAGAGCAGGCGCGTCATGAGGTTGTAAATCCCCGACACGAGCCATTTCCCGTAGGAGCCGACTTTTTTGCCGCAGACCATATCGGCGCCGTTGTCGATGGCTTCGACCATCTTGGGGACATCGCGCGGATGGAACTGCAGGTCGGCGGGGTAAAAGACGAGGATATCGCCGCGCGCCTGGGCAAAGCCGCGAGCGAGGGCGGTGGTGAGGCCGAGGCGCGTGCGGTTGCGCATGACGCGCACCCAATTAAAGCGGCGCGAGGCCTCATACATTTTTTGTTCGGTGCGGTCGGTGGAGCCGTCATTGACGAACACCACTTCCACGCTATAGGGCAAGGTATTGAAGACCTTGGCGAATTCTTCGCACAAGGGTTCAATGTTGCCTTCTTCATTGTGGGCCGGGACCACGACGGACACCCGGGCATGTCGATTTCTTCCGTTCATTTGTTGCGTCTTTCCAATTGAGTGATCATATCGGCGATACGGTCATCGCGCCAGAAAGCCCGCTGGGCGACTTTGAACCAGACCAAGGCCGAGTCGAAGAAAGCGGCGTTGGTTTTGGCGGCGCCGAGCGACACAAACGCGTTGCCGATATTCAACGCGCTTACCGCATCGCCGGGCGCGAAGCGCTGTACCTGCCGGTAGGCGCCGACGGCGCGCTCGAATTCGCCGGATTGGAGCAGCGCATCGCCGAGGTACAGGTTAGCCGAGTAGTTGTCGGGGTGTTGGTCGAGGAAGCGGCGCAGGTAGAACTCGGCGGAATCCGCCTGCTGAGCGACGGTAAACTCCTGCGCGATCTCGAAGTCGGAGGGCCGGTAGTTGTGCGCCTCCGGGTTGGGGGTGGTGCCGCTGACGCGATACACGCGCACCGGCAGCGGCATGCCGGGATTCAGGCCGCGGGCGAAGTAGCGGGTGACAAAAGCCGCCTGGCCCATGATTTCCGGGTAGTCCTGGCGGGCGCGCTGTTCGTTGCCCTCGTCGATCGCCAGATGGGTAATCGGGAAGCGTTGGAAGAACGCCGAATCGACGCGCACGACGCCGAACATATGCGGGACACAGCCGAAGCGGTTTTCCTGCGTGAAGGCGGTGGCGTACGATCCGGAGAGCACGGCGCCGGGACTGAGGATGGCCCCCAGATCGCGATCGGCGGCGAGCAAGGTGTATTGCCGCACGCCGGACCAGCGGATGAAGCTGACGACGTTCCAGGCCGCGACGAAGACGACGATGGCCAGTGCCAGCGCCGCCCCGAGCGGCGCCAGTCGGGCAAAGGTGTCGGAGGTCGCGCGGTAGACGAAGGCCGCGAAGGCGCCGATCGCCACGAAGGCGAGGAGAAACGGCACGGTCGTTTCCTGGAGCGCCTTGTCGATCGCGTTGCCCGGAAGTCCGCCGAAGCTGAGTACGATCAAGGCGATCAGGGGCAGCAGCCAGAGCGCCCAGGTGACGATCAACTGCGGCAAGTTGACGGTCGGCACTTGTCCCTTTTTGGGCGCCGCTTTCGGTTGCGGCGTGAAGCGGATCATGGCGGCCAACGCCAGGGCGGCGAGAGCGAAGGCGGGGAACATGATCGTGGTCTGGTAGCGAAGCGGTCGGTAGTTCCAGGGGAACAGCGACAGGTAGCCCACTGCGAACCAGAGCAGAAGCAGCAGCCAGCCGGAGTGCACCTGGCCCAACATCCGCCGGCCGGGAGCACGGCGGGCCAGCAGCGCGAGGATGCCGGCACCGGCGAAGAAGGCGAGGATGGTCGGCAAGGGCTGCTTCAAGAAATACATCTGTTCCCAGAGGAGCGAGATCAGTTGCCAGCAGAAGGCGGCAACGGAATCGAGCGCTTTGGGAGCACCGTAGAGGCCGAAGGCCTGCTCCGACAGGTAGCCGGAGAACTCGCCGCGCGACGGCAGGTAGATGTAGAAGAACCAGATGACGGTCGTGACGGCGAAGCCGCCGGCGAAGTAGAGCCAGCGTTTGATGACCGCCTTGCGGTCTTCCGATTCGTTAAGGTATTGGTAGAGCGCGAGCAGGCCGAAGACGCCGAGCATAAACAGGGCGATCATCTTGCCGAAGAACGCTGCGCCGGCGCAGGTGAAGCCGGCGAGCGCGAAGTAAATCAGTCGTCGTTCCGCCAGCGAGAAACAAAACACGGTGGCGCAGAGCCAGAAGTTCTGGGAGGCTTCAAGAAACGGCGTGCGCGCGAACCAGACCATGGTAAAGTCGAGCGAAGCGATCAGGGCGAAGATCAGCGCGGCAAGGCGCGCGCCGAAATTGCGGAGCGCCAGCGCCAGCAGCAGGATCGCGGCGAGGTTAAAGATGACCGCGACGGCGTTGCCCTCGGCGCGACCGGTGCCGAAGAGGGTAAAGACCGCGAGGGCGAGGAAGTTCTGACTCGACTTCTCCCACTGGGTGAAGCGAGGGTCATTGTAGGGATTGGGATTGCCGACCTCGACCGAATTCTTGGCAAAATAGACGTACTGGAAGGGGTCGGTGGAAAAGTCCTGCGAGCGCGTAATGCCGGCCGGCGGATCGGCATCGAGGTAGGCGACGCGGAAAATCAGTCCGCATAAAAGAATGATGCCGAGGATCAGGAAAAAGGCTTTTCCCGAGGCCGCGGCATCGATTTTGGCAAAGAGCTCTTTCAAGCGCGACCTATTTGAATTCCCGGATTTTCTCGGCGACGAACTTGACCTGCTCCTCCGTCAGTTCCGGGAACATCGGCAGGCTCAGGATTTCTTTGGTCACGCGTTCGGTCACCGGATATTCGCCCTCGGCCAAAGCCAGGTGGCGGTAGGCGTTCTGGAGATGGGCCGGGATCGGGTAATGGATCAATGCGCCGATACCATGCTGTCCCAAAAAGGCGATGAGATCGTCGCGCCGCGGGTGACGGACGACGAAGAGATGATAGACGTGCTTGCAGCCGGGCGCCTCGACCGGCACGATGACACTGGAGCCGGCGAGGTACTTGCGATAGTGATCGGCATTGCGGCGGCGGGCGTCATTCCACTTGTCGAGGTGGCGGAGCTTGACGTTGAGCACGGCACCCTGAATGCCCTCCATGCGATAATTGTAGCCGACGACATCGTGGTAGTACTTCTTGGCCGAGCCGTGGTCGCGCAGTTTGCGGATCTTGGCGGCCAGGTCGGCATTGGAAGTCGTAATTGCGCCGCCTTCGCCGTAGGCGCCGAGATTCTTACCGGGATAGAACGAGAAGCAACCCATGATGCCCATGCTGCCGGTGGGGCGGCCTTTGTAGGAAGCGCCGTGTCCCTGTGCGGAATCTTCGATCACCGGGATGTTGTGTTTCCTGGCGATTTCCAGAATCGGGTCCATGTCGGCGGGCTGGCCGTAGAGATGAACCGGGATGATCGCCTTGGTGCGCTTCGTTATGCGCGCCTCCAGTTTGGCCGGATCCAGGTTGTAAGTCTTCTCGTCACAGTCAACCAGCACGGGTCGGGCGCCGGTATAGCTGATCGCCTCGCAGGTGGCGATGAAGGTATTGGCGGCGGTGATCACTTCGTCGCCGACGCCGATATCGAGGGCGAGCATCGCCAGATGGAGGGCGGTGGTGCCGGTATCGACGGCGACGCAGTCGGCGGCGCCGCAGTATTTGGCGAATTCTTTCTCGAAGTCGTAGACGTACTTACCGAGGACGAAAGCGGCATCGGCGCAAACGCTTTGAATCGCCGGGTCGATTTCGCCTTTAATCGATTGATATTGTGCCTTCAGATCTAAGAAAGGTACTTGCATAAACTCCTCATAGTCAGCCACAAACACATATTTTACCGAAATTGAAGACTAATGTCAAGCGGCGGAATGGTGCGACCGGGGCACTGCCAACTGGGCGAAGATGCCTCGAGTCTGATTTACCGCGGGCGCTCAGAGGGCGGTAGTTCACAATTTCGCGCCGGGGAGAAGGCAGAGCAGGGGAGTGCTCAGGGTCTGTGCGGAATCGAGAACTGCTACAAGAAAGCAGCAGGGGGCAACGGGGCGGTTCCCGGCTGGCGGCGGGTAACGAAACTTCACCTGAGGCGGAACGTTATAAAAGCAGGTTGCGGAGGTGGTTTGGAAGCATTAAAGTTGCCGTGCCCATGAGACATCTTGATTCGAGCATTAAGCGATCAATTCAATCCAATATAGCGCGTGGCGCCGGGGCGCGGCTGAAGACGCTGTGGAATTACCTGCGCCTGCTGATACTGGCGGTGGTGCTGGCGATCCTGATCAAGGAGATGCTGGTGGAGGCGTACAACATCCCGTCGGAGTCGATGGAGCGGACGTTGCTGGTGGGGGATTTTTTGATCGCCGACAAGATCACCTACGGGGCGCACATGCCGCTGACCGGATGGCGGCTGCCGTCGTTGAAGGAGCCGGCGCTGGGAGATGTGGTGGTGTTCCGGTTTCCCGATAATCCACACAAGAACTTCATCAAGCGGATCATTGCCAAGGGGGGCGACGAGGTGAAGATCGTCAACAAGGTCGTGCACGTCAACGGCCTGCCGTTGAGCGAGGGGCGCTACGCGATTCATAGTGACAGCACCATTATTCCGCCGGGCACGACGCATCCGCGCGACAACTTCGGGCCGATCACGATTCCGGCCGGGCACTATTTTGTGCTGGGAGACAACCGGGACAATTCGTCGGATTCGCGGTTTTGGGGGACGGTTCCGCGCGACAACATTATCGGCAAGGCGTTGTTCGTACACTGGTCGTGGCGGCCGAGCGAGTCGGCGCCGAAAATAACCTGGTGGAATCCGCTGTCGATTGGCTGGGCAAGTTTGTATTATATATATAACGTCCCGAGTCATGTGCGCTGGGACCGACTGTTCAGCGTCATCAAGTAGGAGAAGTGATGGCCAAGACCACAGAGATTCGCCGCCCGACCCGCAAGCCGGAGCGTTCGGCGATTGCCGCCACCTGGAGTTTCACCAAGTCGCTGGGACTGGCGTTCATTATGGCGTTGTTGATCAAGTACTCGGTGATCGAGGCGTACAACGTACCGACCGGCTCGATGGAAGACACGATCCTGGTCGGCGATTTCCTGCTGGCGAACAAGTTCATTTACGGGATTCACATACCGATCATCGGCACGACCTTGCCGGGAATCCGTGATCCGCGGCCGGGCGATATTGTGGTATTCAAGTTCCCCGGGGATTCGGCGACCAACTATGTCAAGCGCTGTGTGGCGGTGGGTGGGCAGGTTGTGGAGATGCGGGACAAAAAACTGTATGTCGATGGCGCAGAGTTCAAGGATTATCCGTTTTCCAAGCATACTAACACAACTGATCGCCGCCGCGATACGTTCGGGCCGTACCGGGTACCGCCGAACACCTTCTTCATGCTGGGGGACAATCGCGACGACTCATATGATTCGCGCTACTGGGGGCCGGTGCCGCAGCGGTTTATCCTCGGGAAGGCGCTGGTCGTGCACTGGTCATGGGGAGCGCCGCCGGATATGGATGCGCCGCGATGGGATTGGGGGAATCCGCTGACATGGCCGGGGAGCATCTGGTATAATCTTCTGCATTTCCATCAGCGGGTCCGGTGGGATCGGCTGGGGCAAACGCTGACGTAGATTCCAGTGCGGTTTTGTGTCGGCGGTTAGCCAGCCTTCACGACTTGTGAAAAATTTCGCAAAAAAGGGTTGACTTTCTCTTATATCCCAATAAGTTCTCACTCAAGATATGGGCATTCTTGCGTAGAACACAGATGATCACGCTAAAGGTTGAGCAGCTGTCAAAGAATTTCGGTGACCGCAAGGTTCTGAAGGACCTGAACTTTGAGGTGGCGGCGCCGGGAGCGATCGGGATTACCGGCTTAAACGGCTCCGGCAAGACAACCTTGATGAAGATTCTGGCGCAGATGCTGACGCCGACGAAGGGGAAGGTGACGCTGGCCATCGAGGAGAAGGCGGTGCCGGCGGAACATTTTCTCGATCACATCAAGATGGTCGGGCCGGAGATGGCGCTTTATGAGATGCTGACCGGTTACGAGAATCTGAGGTTTTTCGGCAAGTTAGCCGGGGTCAAGATGGATCGAACCGAGCAGGATGCGCTTTTGGCGAAGGTCGGGCTGACAGGGCGCGGCGACGATATGGTGGGGGCGTATTCGTCGGGGATGAAGCAGCGGTTGAAATACGCCGTGGCACTGCTGGGGCGGCCGACGGTGCTGATTCTGGACGAGCCGACCGCGAATCTCGATGAGGAGGGGAAGGCGATCGTCGGGACCATCATGGCGGAGCACAAGCGGGAAGGCATCTTAGTAGTGGCCACCAATGAAGCGGAGGATTTGACCCGTGTCGAGCGCGTCATCCGCCTGGGTTAGCAAGGCCGCGGCGGTCCTGGTGAAGGACCTGCGGACGGAGTTACGGACGCGCTATTCACTGAACGCGCTGTTCATGTTTGCGTTCACGACGCTGGTGGTGGTGAGTTTTTCGCTGGGGCAGTTGGGGTTATCCTCGCTGGTGCATGCGGCGTTGTATTGGATCGTGATTTTTTTCTCCGCGATGTCGGCGCTGGCCGGCGTTTTTATCAAGGAGGAAGACACCAAGACGGCGCAGACCTTAAGACTGTACGCGCGGCCGTCGATAATCTATACGGGGAAGCTGATATACAACATCCTGCTGTTGTTCTTGCTCTGTATACTGATCACGCCCCTGTATGTGATTTTCATGCACGTGGAAGTTCCCGACCCGGGACTTCTGATCCTGGTGATATTTCTCGGTTGTATCGGCTTGGCGGGCGCGACGACGTTGATCGGGGCGATTGTGGCGAAGGCCTCGGCGCGCAGCGCGCTGTTTGCGGTGTTGTCGTTTCCGGTGTTGTTGCCGCTGTTGGTGGCGGCGATTGCGGGGACGAACGCGGCGCTGGCGAACGAGGGTTGGAGCGGCGCCGAAAATCATGTCAAACTCCTCGCGGCTTACGCGGTTATAATGATAACGGCATCCGTAGTCCTTTTTGATTTTGTGTGGAATGGTTAGACAAGTCTTACAAATCGGTTTGTTCATCGTCACGGCGATGGTGATCTGGTTTTCGTTCACGACGCCGGCGCCGCAGCAGCAGATTGGCGACGCCTCGCGCATTTTCTACTATCACATCCCGGTGGCGTGGTTGACGGTGGTGGCGTACGCGGTGAATCTGATTTTCTCGATTCGCTACTTGAAGACGCGGACCGAGATCGACGATTTTCGGGCGCTCTGGGCGGCGGAGATCGGGACGATGTTCTGCGTGCTGGCGACGATTTCAGGGAGCCTGTTTGCCAAGGTGACCTGGGGGGTGTACTGGAATTGGAGCGAGCCGCGGATGCTGTCGATTTTCGTGCTGCTGATGATTTACGGCGCGTATTTGGCGATCCGGGCGGCGATTCCGAGCCTGGACCGGCGGGCGACGCTGGGGGCGGTGTACGCGATTTTCGCGTTCCCGACGGTACCGTTTTTCATCTTCATCATGCCGCGGATGATGGCGTCGCTGCATCCGTCGGATTCGGTGATTGATGCCAATTTGAAAATTAGCATGGGTGGGTCCGTATTGCCCATCTTTTTAATATCGCTGGCCGTTTTTACGGTTATATTCTTCTGGCTGTACGGGCTGGGGGTGCGGCTGCACAAGGTCCAGACGGCGCGGCGGGAAACGGAGTAACGGACGATGGAAACTTCGAACTATACGGTACTTTTTGCCAACCTGATCATCTGGGCGGGGATCTTCCTGTTCCTGTTTCGCCTCGATAAGAAAGTCAAAGAGCTGGAGAAGACGAAATGAAGGTCAAGATCATTCTGGCGGCGGTGATCGTCGTCGCCGTGGCGGCGTGGGGGTTTTCCTCGTTCACGAAGTCGATGACCTCGTACGTTTCCTTTGCCGAGGCCCAGAAGCGCTCCGCGCGGGTGCAGGTGATGGGTGCGATCGACCACGATCAGGTGAAGTATGATATCGACACGCAGGAGTTATTCTTCCCGATTACCGACGAGGACGGCACGACGATGACGGTGAAGTATACCGGCACGATGCCGGGGAACTTCTCGCAGGCGACGCATGCGGTGTGCGTGGGCAAGTACAACGGCAATCAATTTGTCGCCGACCAGTTGTTGATCAAGTGTCCGTCCAAGTATGAAGGAGAACTGCAAGGATGATGACGGTTGCCCTGGGCAATACGCTCTTAGCCATCGCCTGCGTCACCGCGGCGCTGGCGCTGGTCGGTTACGGCCTGGCGCTGTTTAACCGCGACAGTCTGGTCGGGTTGGCGCGCAAGTCTTATTACATTTTCGCGGGGGCGACGATTCTGATGTGCGCGTTTTTCCTGATGCAGATCTTGAATCACAATTTCGCGCTGCAGTACGTGCACGACTATTCTTCGCGGGACCTCGAACTCGGTTTCCTGATCTCGACCTTCTGGGCCGGGCAGGTCGGTTCGTTTACGCTCTGGCTGTTGTTCATCACCGTGATCGGGATATTCCTGATCCGGCGCGAGACGGAAAACCACTCGGCGGTGATGTTCTTCTACATGCTGGTGATCGCGTTTTTCCTGACGTTGTTGGTAGTGCGGTCGCCGTTTCTGCCATACCCGCCGGAGGTGCTGGCGCAATTTCCGGGCGGAGTGCCGCCGGACGGCAGCGGGTTGAATCCGTTGCTGCAGAATTACTGGATGGTGATCCATCCGCCGATCGTGTTCATGGGATTTTCGTTGCTGGCGGTGCCGTTCGCGTATGCGTTGGGCGCGTTGGCGCGCAACAACTACCGCGACTGGGTGAAGAACTCCTTCCCGTGGACGGCGCTGGGCTCGTTTTTCCTCGGGCTGGGCATCTTCCTGGGCGGTTACTGGGCGTACGAGACGCTGGGCTGGGGCGGCTACTGGGCCTGGGATCCGGTGGAGAACACCTCGCTGATTCCGTGGCTGCTCAATCTGGCGCTGATGCACGGATTGTTGATTGAGCGCAACAAGGGCGTGTTCCGCCGTTCGAATCTGCTGCTGGCAGTGTTCTCGTTCCTGTTGGTGGTGTACGGGACATTCCTGACGCGCTCCGGCGTGCTGGCCGATTTCTCGGTGCATTCCTTCACCGATCTGGGGACCTCGGGCTACCTGATCTTCTTCATGTTATTCTTCACGATCCTCTCGACGGTGCTGTTGGTGGTGCGGGCCAAGACGGCGCGGACGGGAGTGGGGATCAAGGATCCGTACTCGATGGACTTTGCGATCGCGGTGGGGATCTTCTTTCTGGCGCTGCTGGCGATTTTGACCTTGATCGGCACGTCATCGCCACTGATCACGCGCATTTTCGCCGAGCCGGCCAATGTCTCGATCGACTTCTACAATAAGACGGCGTTGCCGATGGCGGTGATTCTGGCGTTGCTGGTGGGAATTTCACCGTTCCTGGTGACGAAGGATCGTACCCTCCCGACCTTGATCAAGCGGTTGGCTCCGGCGGCGGCGCTGGCGGTGGTCGGTACAGTGCTGGCCTATATTTTCGACGTCACGCAGTTCATGTATCTGCTGATGATATTCACGGCGCTGTTTGCACTGTTCGGGAATTTCTTCGTGGTGTTTCTGCAGCCGAATCGAGTCGGGTTGCGCATCGGCGGCTTCTTGACGCACATGGGTTTCGGCGTGATGATGATCGGCATCGTGGTGTCCTCAGCGTTTTCGCAGACCGACAAGGTGAACCTGTATTCCAATCAGGGACCGGCGCAGTCGTTCCAATACAAGATTGCGTACAAGGGCATGCACGGCGATATCACCAATAAAGACAACTCGGTGTTGCTCGAGGTGCAGGACGGGCACACTCAGTTCAAGGCCGACCCGAAGATGTTTATTGCCCGCGAGAACCAGGGGCTGATGCGCAAGCCGTTTATCCGCAAGTACTTCCTGTATGACCTGTACTTGTCGCCGCAGGAGCAGCGGATGATGGGCGAGGGGGACCAGATGGTACTGATTAAGGGCGAGGCCAAGCAGGTCGGCGACTACGATGTGAAGTTTACCAATTTCGACATGGGCAATCACAGCGATCCGAACACGATGGAGGTCGGCGCGGTGCTGGAAGTGACGCATCAGGGCAAGACCGACACGGTCGTGCCGCGGATGGCGTTCACGCAAACGGGCAAGCAGTTTTTGTCGGCGCCGATGCCGGACGGATCGGGGAGCATCGTGCTGCAGGACATTCAGGCGGATGCCGGCTCAGTGTCGTTGAAGTTCTCGGGCGTGCCGGGGATGGATGTGGTTGATCTGCTGGTGCTCGAAGTCTCGAAGAAGCCGTTGATCAATTTGGTCTGGCTGGGTGTGGTGATGGTATGTGGTGGGACGTTGATCTCATTTATCCGGCGGCGCCGGTTGCAGTTTGCGCGCGTACCGCAGGCGGGTACGAGCGAGTAAAGAACTCGACAAACGGCAATGTTGCGGCGGGCGAGCCACTTGGCTCGCCCGTTGGCGTTGGGGGCTTTCCCGATGGACGACAGACGGTTATCAAAGCGGGCGGCGGCGCCGGTGCAGGCGATTCACGCAGCTGCGATTTGTCTTGTCGCGGCGTCTCAAATTCATAAAATGACAGGCACGCGCGTGGCGAGCGCACTTTGACGGCGCGGCTCCGATCGCGCGGACGCGGCTGCAGTCTCTGGATGTGACCGGCGGACGCCGGCGGAACAAAAGCGGCGCGACTGAGTTTAAGACATTGGATTTGATTGTATAGTTGGAAGGAGAAATGAAATGTCGAATGCCTTGGCCGTCTCCGATGCGACTTTTGAGAATGAAGTGATCAAGAGCGGAGTGCCGGTGATCGTGGATTTTTGGGCGGAGTGGTGCGGACCGTGCCGGATGATCGCGCCGATTTTGGATCAGTTGTCGGAGGAGTATTCCGGCAAGTTGAAAGTGGTGAAGGTGGACGTTGATGCCAACGGCCGGACGGCGATGCAGTACAGCGTAATGTCGATACCGACGCTGTTGTTTTTCAAGAACGGCAAAGTGCAGGACCAGGTGGTGGGTGCGCTGCCGAAGAAGATGCTGCAAGAGAAGGTTGAAAAGTTTCTCGCATGAGCGAGTCGTTTCACAATCCGGCGGACGCCGAAATCAAGCAGCTTCTGCAAGCGGCCAAGCGGATTGCGGTGGTGGGGATGTCCGCCAAGCCGGAGCGGGCCTCGTACAGCGTGGCGCGCTATCTGATGGCGCAGGGCTACGAGGTAATCCCGGTCAATCCGATGGAAACGGAGATTTTCGGGTTGAAGTCGTACGGCAGCGTGGGCGAGATTCCGGGGAAGATTGACATCGTGGACGTCTTCCGGCGCTCCGACCAGACCGATCCGATCATCGACGAGGCGATCAGGGTCAAGGCGCGCGTAGTGTGGCTGCAGCTGGACGTCGTCAATGAGGCGGGCTGCTTGCGGGCGCAGGCGGCCGGGCTGACGGCGATTCAGAATCGTTGCATCAAGATCGAGCATGCGCGGCTGCTGTAGGGCGCCGCGCATTGACATAGCGAGCCGCGGGGGCGGCCAGCGGCGGCCTTGCCAAATGCCGCCGAACCTATTATACTCCGTAACGTAAACTACCGATATTACAATAGATACCGGCATGTACCGCGATACCACATACCAGGAAAAGACGTTCGGATTTCAGCAAGGTCTGACTCCGGGAATCAAGTATCTCTTGATTGCCAATGTCGCGGTGTTCCTGGTGCAGATGGCATTGCCGGCGCTGCGGCTGGAGCGGCTGTTCGGACTGGTGCCGTACGCGATCACGCACAAGCTGTTTGTGTGGCAGGTCGTGACGTATATGTTCCTGCACGGCGGGTTCTGGCACATCTTCTTCAACATGCTGACGCTGTGGATGTTCGGTTCCGATCTGGAACGGCAGTGGGGGACGCGGGAGTTCCTGAAGTTCTATTTCGTGACCGGGGTAGGCGCGGGGATCATCACGTTCCTGTTGCAGCTCAACAACAGCGTGCCGGTGATCGGCGCCTCGGGGGCGATTTATGGAGTGCTGGTGGCGTTTGCGGTCTTATATCCGAATCGACTGGTCTATATTTGGTTCTTGTTTCCGATAAAAGTAAAGTATCTGGTCATGATCCTGATCGGGCTGGGCGTGCTGGCCTCGTGGAATCAGCACGCGGACGGGATCGCGCACTTTACGCATCTGGGGGGTGCGCTGATCGGCTATTTGTATTTGAAGGCCGACTGGCGGATTCCGAGCTGGACGCGGTCGTTGAAGCTGAAGCTGCGCCGGCCGCGGGGGCCGAAGCTGACGCACACGCAGCCGCCGGCGCCGGGAGACGACTTGATGGAAGAAGTGGATCGGATTTTGGATCGGATCAAGGAAGTGGGAGGCTACGAGCATTTGACCGAGCGCGAGAAGAAAATCCTGGAGAGCGCTTCGCGGAAGCTGTCGGAGCGGCAGCGATGACGATCCGCAAGCGCATCCTGGTGGCGGACGCCTCCGAGACGATTATCGCGGTGTGCCGCAAGCTGCTGACGCAGCACGGCTATGACGCGAATCTGTTCCAGGACGG
>JADYYF010000080.1 GCA_020853795.1 Candidatus Zixiibacteriota bacterium | reverse complement strand
GCGGATGGACCGGGCGGCTTCGGATGTTTTGAGGTGAAAGGAATACGCATGTTCAGGGTCATGACAATTGCAGCGGTTATCGCGCTGAGCACGGCAACGTTCGCCGGCGACGCGACCCAGACGACCACAGCGGTGAACAAGACGGAGGAAAAGGTGAACGCAACGGGCAGTGATTATCGGACGATCGAATTCATGACCATTGACGGCGCCAAGACCAACCTGAACGCCTTCAAGGGGAAGGTGGTGCTGGTGGTCAATGTCGCCAGCAAGTGTGGTTTTACGCCGCAATACAAGGGTTTGGAAGAACTCTACAAGAAGTACAAAGACCGGGGAGTGGTCGTGATCGGATTTCCGGCCAATAACTTCGGCGGGCAGGAGCCGGGAACGAACGAGGAGATCAAGATGTTTTGCACAGGCAACTATGGCGTCAATTTCCCGATGATGGCCAAGATCTCGGTACGCGGCGATGATATTCATCCGCTGTATGCTTACCTGACGCAGAAATCGCCGCTGCCCGGGGAAATCCAGTGGAATTTCAATAAGTTTCTGCTCGACCAATCGGGCAATGTGATCGCGCGCTGGCCTTCGAAGGTGGAACCGATGAGCACCGAGATCACCGGCAAGATCGAGGAACTACTGAAGGGCGCCAAGGCCAAGTCGTAAGGGAGCGATGCGCCAATGAGGCAGACGATCGATCCGGGCACGCGGATCGGGCACGTGCATCTGAAGGTATCCGATCTCGAGCGCGCGGTGGCGTTTTACCGCGATGTTTTGGGATTCACCGAGACGACGCGGCTGGGGCGACAGGCGGCATTTCTGTCGGCGGGGGGATATCACCACCATATCGGCTTGAACACGTGGGAGAGCGCCGGCGGCACCCTGCCGCCACGGGGAACGACGGGGTTGTATCACTTTGCGATTTTGCTGCCTTCGCGGCGGGCACTGGCTGAGGTCGTCCAAGGCCTGATTGAGCATGATTGGCCGATTGGCGGCGCCGCCGATCACGGCGTGAGCGAAGCGGTGTATTTGAATGACCCGGACGGCAACGGCATCGAACTTTACTTCGACCGCCCTCACGAGCAGTGGCCGCAGGACAACCGCGGCAATTTGGAGATGTACACCCGCCCGCTCGACTTGCAGGGATTGCTCGCGGAGCTTAGCCGCAAGTAACGGGCAAGTTGGCATTGCGGGCGCGGCGGCGTCGGGCGCATTCGAGGGGCTCAGCCGCTGTTTCAAGAGCCTTCAGACAAGCGAGTTGAAGGCCGATAATGGCCCGGTCTGCGACGGGCAAAAATGCTGCAAATACGCTTGCGCGGCGCGGGCAAATCCTATATGTATGCCGCTGCTTAGCCTTCGAGCCACGGGGGTTCGAAGTCACTCCGGGAGCCTGATTGTTTAAGAAAATCCTGATTGCCAATCGCGGCGAGATCGCCCTGCGCATCATCCGTGCCTGCCGCGAGTTGGGGGTGCCGACGGTGGCCGTTTATTCCGAGGCGGACGCCGATTCGTTGCATGTGCGTTTTGCCGACGAGGCCGTCTGTATCGGGCCGGCCAAGTCCGCCGAAAGTTATCTTGATCCAAAGCGCATCATCGCCGCGGCCGAGATTACGGGTGCGGTGGCGATCCATCCCGGATACGGCTTTCTGAGCGAGAAAGCAGATTTTGCCCAGATCTGCAAGGAGTGCGGGATTACCTTTATCGGTCCGGCGCCGGAGGTGATTCGGCTAATGGGCGACAAAGTCGAGGCCAAGCGGACAATGCGGCGCGCTGGCGTGCCGGTGGTGCCGGGCTCTGAAGGCGGCGTGGCGGATGTCGACGCAGCGAAGAAGGTGATCGAAGAGATCGGTTTCCCGGTGATTTTGAAAGCAGCCGCCGGGGGCGGCGGGCGCGGGATGCGGCTGGTGCGGCAGGCATCCGAACTGGAAGGCGCATTCCGGACGGCCCAGATGGAGGCGCAGGCGGCGTTTAACAATCCCGAAATCTACGTCGAGCGCTTTGTCGACCGCCCGCGGCACGTCGAGTTTCAGATTCTGGCCGACATGCACGGCAACGTGATCCATCTTGGCGAACGCGACTGCTCGGTGCAGCGGCGCCATCAAAAGCTGATCGAAGAGTCGCCATCGCCGATCATGACACCGGAGTTGCGCGAGAAGATGGGGCGGTCAGCGGTCGAGGGCGCCAAATTCGCCGGCTACCAGAACGCCGGCACGATCGAGTTCCTCGTGGACGGCTCCGGCAATTACTACTTCATGGAAATGAATACCCGGGTGCAGGTTGAGCACCCAGTGACGGAAGAAGTCACCGATATCGACATCATCGTCGAGCAACTCAAGATATCCGGCGGCGAGAAGCTCTCGTACCGGCAAGAGGATGTGAAGTTCTCCGGTTACGCCATCGAGTGCCGGATCAATGCCGAGAATCCGGAGAAGAACTTTGCGCCGTCGCCGGGGCAGATTACTTCGTTCCACGTCCCCGGCGGCCATGGCGTGAGGGTCGATACGCACGCCTATGCCAAGTACCATGTACCGCCGCACTACGACTCGATGATCGCCAAGCTGATCGTGCACGACAAAACGCGCGCCGACGGCTTGCGCAAGATGCTGCGGGCACTGGACGAATTCGTGGTCGAGGGGATCAGTACGACGATCGAGTTCCAGAAGAAAATCATCGCCGATCCCGTGTTTCAGTCGGGACTGTTTGACACGTCCTTTGTCGAAGATTATTTTAGGCGCACTAAAGACGCGGGGCAGGACAAAAACAAGGTTGTATAGGCTGGAGGAGCTATGAATATCCCCGAGGGCATGAGGTACACGAAGGAGCATGAGTGGATTAAGGTGGAGGGGAATGTCGCTACGATCGGCATTACCGACTACGCCCAGGGAGAGCTCGGAGACATTGTCTTTGTCGAATTGCCGCAGGTGGGTACGAAATTGAACCAGATGCAGGCGTTCGGTACGATCGAAGCCGTCAAGGCGGTCAGCGAGCTGTTTGCGCCGGTTTCCGGTACCGTTAAGGAGATTAACAAGAACCTGGAGGCCGATTCGTCCGTTATTAACAAAGATCCATACGGCGCCGGCTGGATGATCAAGGTCGAGAACTTCCCGCAAGCCGAGATCAACGCACTTCTGGACGCCGCGACATATCGCAAGCTGCTCGAGGGATAGAATATGCCATACGTTCCGCATTCCGATCAAGAACGGCAGGAGTTGCTGCGCGCGATCGGAGTCAGCCGATTTGACGACCTGCTCAAGGGTGTCCCGGAGTCGGTCCGGCTGAAAGAGAGTCTCAACCTGCCACCGGCGTTGTCGGAGTTCGAGACGCTGAAGATCCTCGACGGCCTGGCTGCGAAAAATCACTACGGCCCGGAATACGTCAACTTCATGGGCTGCGGCGCTTATGACCACTACATTCCCGCGATTGTCGGGCATTTGGTCGATCGCTCGGAGTTCAAGACTGCTTACACACCCTACCAGGCAGAAGTTGCGCAGGGCACGCTGCAGGTCATTTACGAATTCCAGTCGCTGATCTGCCGGCTGACAGGCATGGAGGCGGCCAACGCCTCGATGTACGACGGCGGATCGGCCACGGCCGAGGCGGTCTTACTGGCGCTGAATGCCACCAAGCGGCGCAAGATTGTGGTGTCGTCGCTGGTGCATCCGCACTACCTCGACGTGGTGCGCGTTTATCTCGGCGGCAACGATTATGAGATCGTAAAAGTCGACCATGATAATGGCAATGTCGACATCGATGATCTCAAGGCCAAGATCACCGACGCGGCGTGTTTCGTCCTGCAGAATCCGAATTTCTACGGCTTGATCGAGCCGACGGACGCGATCCCGCAGATCGTCAAGGGCGCGGGCGCGCTGCTGATTGCGGTAACCAACCCCGTAGCGCTGGCTTACTTGAAGGCGCCGGTTGAATATGACGCCGACATCGCGGTCGGGGAGGGGCAGGCGTTCGGTAACAGTCTGATGTTCGGCGGTCCGTATTTCGGGTTCTTTGCGACGAAAAAGCAGTTCTTGCGCCAGATGCCGGGACGGCTGGCGGCGATGACCAAGGATCGCAACGGCAAGCGGGGCTACTGCTTGACGTTGCAGACGCGCGAGCAACACATTCGGCGCGATAAGGCAACCTCGAATATTTGCACCAACCAGGCGTTGTGCGCATTGGCAGGGACGATTCACATGGCGACCTTGGGCAAAGAAGGTCTGAAAGAAGTCGCCCGGCTCTGCGTCAATAAGGCGCACTACCTGAAGGAGGCGCTCGGTTCGGTGGCCGGCGTGAAGCTGGCCTACAACCGGCCGTTCTTTATGGAATTCCCGCTCCGGTTGCCGGAGCCGGCACGCGATGTATTTGATCGACTGGTACCACACAAGATCTTTGCAGGAGTGCCGACGGCCCGGTTCTTGTGGCCGGAGGACTTGTTAATCGTTTGCGCGACCGAAACCCGCACGCGCGAGGAAATGGAACTGTACCGCCAGGCGTTGAAAGAGGTATTAGTGAAAGATGCCGTTCTGCCCAAACTGTGAGACAGAATACAAAGGCAATGTCTCGGTCTGCCCCGAATGCGGTGAGCACCTGATCGAGATGACGGAAGACGAAGACCTGGAAGAGTCGGTCGACGCCGACGAAGCTGAGCTGTTTCTGCTCTACCGTTCGCCCAGCCCGGAGATTAGCGAGGAATTGACCGATGCTTTGCGCGACGCCGGGATCACGTTTGAATTCCGTCCGGTCGAGAACTCTGCCCGCAGTGTAAAATCACTGTATCGCGGCCAGAACGTCGACGGCGAGTTTTACGTCGGCGAAGATGATTTGGACGTTGCCAAGGAAATCGCTGAATCGATCATCGGCGATCTCGACGAAGATATCGTATAGTTACCGTATGCTTGTTTCTTACTCTCCACGATTCGAGGGTTAGATATGCCACAACCAAGACGCAAGAAGAAAGACGACGAGACTAAGGAACGCGAATCCCGCAAGGCGAAGAAGCCGGAGCCGACCAGCGAGGAGCAAGCCGAACTCGACGAAAGCGACTCGGTGCTGCTGCTGAAGACCGACAATTACCTGCAGGCCCAGTTCCTGGTCGGCGCCCTGGAGGAAGAGGAGATTCCTTACTACACCAAGCGCCTGAGTTCCAGCGATCCGGTCCGCGGCGCGATTACGCATGTCGCTTACGACGCGCCCGGCGCCGCCGAGATCTACGTCAGCGCCGACGACTACGACCGCGCCAAGGAACTGCTGGACGCGCTGGAGGGCGAAGGCCTCAGCAACTTCGACGAAGAGGATGAGGAAGCTGACGAGGACGAGCGCGAAGATTTTTACGATGAAGATGAGGACGAGAGGTAGTCGATGCGAATCCTGCTTGCTCTAATGCTGGTTGCCCTGTTGAGCGCGCCGGCCGGTGCCGCGGTGCAGATCGGAAATCTGAGCTTCGCGACCGATTTCGACACGTTGATGGCGCAGGCCCAGCAGAGTCAGAAAACGGTCGTCATCAAGTTTTTCACCGACTGGTGAAAGTGGTGCAAGGTGATGGCAGACTCAACTCTGCCGGATGCCTACGTTCAGAAGTTTCTGAACAACTTTGCGATCGCCAAAATCAACGCTGAGGTCGACACGATCACGGCTGCGCGTTACGGTGTCCGGAGCTATCCGACAACGCTGATTCTGAAGCCCAATGGCATCGAGATCGACCGGCTGATCGGTTATTACCCGCCGGAGGATTTCGTGACCGGGATCATCAATGCGCTGACCGGAATCGGCACGCTCGAAGACTACCTCGACAAGCTGGCGGCTGACCCGCGAAACGGGGAGTTGCAGTTCGAGGTCGGACAGAAATACCGCTATCGCGGCAATTACGATCAGGCGGCAGTTTTCTTCGCTCAGGTGATGGCGAATGACTCGGCGCGGGCGAGCGGCAAGGCAGCGGAGGCGGCATTCAATCTCGGCCACATGCGCTACAAATTGAAGGACTACCCCGGCGCAGTCGCGTTATGGCGGCAGCAGATCGCACAATTTCCCGAGGCGGAACTGAATGTCGATGCCGAGTTGATGATTGCCTACAGCTATCAGAAGGCCGGGGATTTCAAGAACGCCAAGAAAGAATACAACTATTTCCTGAAGAAGTATCCCGACACCGAAGAGAAGGACTGGATTGCCGAGCAAATGGCGGCAATGGCCAAGAAGAAGTAGGAAAGTATGACATACAACGAAGGCATGACCATCTTCGAACTTTCGCGCCCGGGCCAGAAGGGTTACACGCTGCCGAAGAGCGACGTGCCGGAACTGGATCTGGCGCAGACGCTCGGCAAGAACAATCTGCGCGCGACCGACGCCGCGTTGCCCGAGTTGGCCGAGAATCAGGTGGTACGCCACTACATCCGCTTGTCGAATCTCAACCACCATATCGACAAGGCGATTTACCCGCTTGGCAGTTGCACGATGAAGTACAATCCGAAGGTCAATGAAAAGGCTGTGGCAAACTACGGGTGGACGCAATTGCATCCGTTTCAGCCGGCGCGGACCGCGCAGGGCGCACTGGAGTTGATGTACAATCTCGGGAGGATGCTGGCGGAGATTGCCGGTATGAACGAAGTGTCCCTGCAGCCGACTTCGGGCGCCCAGGGCGAGTTCACCGGCATCCAGCTGGCGAAGGCCTATTTCCGGCATCGCGGCGAGAATCGGTTCAAGGTGTTGTTGCCCGACTCGGCGCACGGGACGAATCCGGCGTCGGTGATGATGTCGGGCTGGAAGCCGACCGAAATTAAGTCGGGCGATCAGGGGATTCTTGATCCGCAGGCGCTGGAAGCGGCGTTAGACCAGGATGTCGCGCTGGTAATGTTGACGAATCCGAATACGCTGGGATTGTTCGAGCGCGAGATCTTGAGGATTTCGGAACTGGTTCACGGCAAAGGCGCCTTGCTCTACATGGACGGCGCGAACCTGAATGCGCTGATGGGTATTGTCCGCCCCGGTGACATGGGCTTTGACATGCTCCATATCAACCTGCACAAGACATTCTCGACGCCACACGGCGGCGGCGGCCCGGGTGGTGGCGCGATTGGCGTCAAGGACAAATTGGCGCCGTTCCTGCCAATTCCGGTGGTGTGCCGCGACGAAAAGCAGTACTACTTCGATTATGATCGGCCGCTGTCAATCGGTCGACTGCACTCCTTCTACGGCAATTTCGGCTCGATGGTACGCGCGTATGCCTATATTCTCATGAATGGCCGGGACGGTTTGCGCCATGTATCGGAGTCCGCGATTATCAACGCCAACTACTTGTTGTCGCGACTGCGCGGCAAGTTCAAGCTGCCGTACGACCACGTTTGCCAGCACGAATTTGTGCTCTCGGGAGACCACCAGAAAAAACTGGGCGTGAAGGTCACCGACATCGCCAAGCGGCTGCTGGATTACGGCGTGCACGCGCCGACCACTTACTTTCCGCTGATCGTCAGCGAAGCGCTGATGATCGAGCCAACCGAGACGGAGAGCCGGGAGTCGCTCGATTACTTCGCCGACTGCCTTCTGAGGATCGCCGAAGAAATTGAGACGAATCCCGACCTGGTCAAGAATGCGCCGCACACGACGCCGGTTTCGCGGCTCGACGAGGTACTGGCGGCGAAGGAACTGAACATTAACTTTCCCGTTTGAGACTCCGGTTACCTGATTCTCTGGAATCGCAGGTGCGGAAAATCACACTTCCGCACCTTTTCTTTTTGTCGCGCCGATCCGACGATTTATTCTTTGAACGGTCTTATGCTCACTTTCGATAAAGTTAGTTATCGCTTCCCGTCGGGGGCGGAAGGTCTTCGTGCAATATCTTTCAGAATCCGGGCCGGGGAGCGCGTGTGCCTGCTCGGTCGCAATGGTTCGGGCAAATCAACTTTGCTGCGCCTAGCGGCGGGGATCCTGGCGCCGAATGAAGGTGCGATCCGACGCGAAGCAGAACCTGACGCGCCGGCAACCATCGGGTTCATCTTCCAGAATCCCGATCTTCAGATTGTAGCGGCGACGGTAGAGCAGGACTTGGCGTTTGCGCTGGAGAATCAAGGGATGGCACGTACGGACATGCACGAACGCGTCAGCGCGATGGCGGGGCGCTTCGGTCTGACGAAGCTGTTGCAGCGCCACCCGGCCACGCTGTCAGCAGGGGAAAAACAGCGATTGGCGTTGGCCGGAACTTTGATCAACCGCCCGCGGATTCTGTTGCTGGACGAGCCGACATCGTATCTGGATGCCGCCGGTCGACGGTTGTTGTCTGAGACACTCGCGGCCGAGACTGACCTTTGCCTGTTGGGCGCAACGCAATATCTAAGCGAACTCGCGCAATATCACCGGGTGGTCTTCCTGCACGCGGGCACGAGGGTTTTTGACGGTCCTGTCGCTGAATTCCGCAACACAGACTTCTACTCCGAGATCGAGAATGCTCTGCTTGGCAACGATTATCAGAGGCAGCACACTCCCGCCCAGGCGACGCCGGCGATGCGGCTACGAGAAGTGCGCTTTGGCTACGAGCGGCAACCATTGCTATTCACCGATCTGTCGTTAGAATTCTTTGCCGGGCAGATCACTGCTATTCACGGCGAGTCCGGCAGCGGCAAGACGACGCTGGCGCTGCTTCTGGCCGGACGGCTGAAGCCACAGGCCGGCTGTATCGAGCTGCCCCAGTTGGGTGGTCGTGAAGCGGGCAGCCTAAGCAAGCAAGTGTCGGTGGTGTTTCAATTCCCTGAGGAGAACCTCTTTGCCGACTCAGTCCACGAGGAGATCGCCTACGGGGCGCGCAACCTGGGCTTAGCTGAGGCGGAAATTGAAGCAAACGTAACAGCAGCTCTTCGCCGGGTCGGGCTGGATGACACGATAGACCGCCACCGGCATCCGCTGATGTTGTCAGCCGGGGAACAACGACGGGTGGCAATCGCTGCGATTCTGGCACTGGAGCGGCCGGTGGTGATTTTTGACGAGATTACCGCCGGGCTGGACTGGGACGGAATCGCAGCGATGCGCACCCTGCTTCGGGATCTTCGCGACTCCGGCAAGACGGTGATCGTGATGAGCCATGCCGACGACTTTGTCCGGTCGGTCGCTGATTGCGTAATTCGACTCGACAACAAGACCCCTTGAGTCGCACGCTCATTCCACCTATCCCCTTGCCTCCCAATGTCCTAAAACCGTTTGCCGCCGCCGCTCAAGTTTCTACATTGTTGGAGGAAATAACCGGCCGGTTGTGATGTATACCTATAAGCACGCGGCTGGATGCGCACTATTTGGGAACGGAGAGTCCTTTGGCGATAGCTAATGTAGTCTTGGTGTCAGGCGGTCTTCTCGGCCTCCTCTCCCACATGTCATTGTTTGCCTGGGTGATCTTGATCGTGCTCCTGATCATGAGCTTCATCACTTGGGGAGTGATCATCAACAAGTGGAAGGTTTATCGGGCGGCGGAAGCGGACAGCCGCCGTTTTTTTCATACATTCCGCCGGCGCGCGAGTCTGAAGGAAGCGCATGGCAAGTGCCTGATCTACAAGTCGACGCCGCTGGCGCGGGTGTTTGAGGAGGGGTTTCGCGAGTGGGAATCACTGATGTCGGCCAAGCATGGTGGCGCCCGCACGCCGGGGCAGATGATCAAGCTGGAACCGGATGAGATGGAAGCGATTGACCGCATACTGGAGAAGGAAGCAAACGAGCAGATCAAGCATCTCGAGCGGCAGGTCTCGTATCTGGCGACGGCGGCCAATTCCGCGCCCTTCATTGGGCTGCTCGGCACCTGCTACGGTATTATGAACGCGTTTATGAACATCGGCCAGCAGGGGTCGGCGTCGCTGGTGGTTGTGGCACCGGGTATTGCCGAGGCGCTGATTGCCACGATCGTCGGGTTGGCGGTGGCGATTCCGTCGGTGATGGCCTACAACTGGGCCAACACCAAGCTGAAGTTTTTTGCCGACGACCTGAACAACTTCTCGCTCGAATTCCTGGCGGCGGTAACCAAGGAGCAGATCTGATGGCGCACAAGCGTCGCCCGCGGTCGTATGGCACCATGCACGATATCAATGTCGCCAACCTGGTGGACGTCGTGCTGGTGATCCTGATCGTGTTCATGATCAGCGCGCCGCTGATGCAATCAGGAATCAACGTCGAACTGCCGCAGACCAAGGTCGCCGATACAACGCCTTCCGAGGGCATAGTCGTCACGATCGACCCACGCGGCGTATACTACATTGATGACCGTGTAGTTGAGCCGTCGCAATTTGAGACGCGGATCAAGGAAGCCCACGACGCGGAGCCGGACAAGATGGTGTTTCTGCGCGCCGATAAGTCGATCACGCACGGAAACGTTATCCAAGTGATGGGCTTTATCAAGGCGGCCGGCATCAAAGAAGTCGGCCTCGTTACCAAACTGCCGGAAAACGGCTTCAAGATCGGCAAGAAGTAGCGCACGGGATGACCGTGCGCATGACCGTCGCATATGAGGAAGAAAGATCTCATCCTGTCGGTGCTCGGCCACCTGATCCTGACGGGGTTGATTCTGGTGATCAATCCGGCGATGGGGATGTTCAAACCGAAGATGGAAATCATGGTAGTCAAACCGACCGATTTCTTTCCCGGCGGTCCGCCTCCGGGAAAACCGGATGCAGGACCCAAGTCGATTGCCCCGCCAAAACCGGCAGAGCGAATGGAAGATGAGACGATTACGGAGAAACCGAAGCTGAAATCGGAGGGTAAGAAGGAAAAGATCATCGCCGAGAAGCCGAAAGAAAAACCACCGAAGGCGGTCGAGAAGTCCAAAGAAGAGACGCGCGCCGAGGAATCTGAAGCTGAGTCAACTGCGCAGGATGTGGCAAAATCGGAGCAGACCGTGAAGGAGGACGGTAAAGGCGGTTTGGAGGTCGCCTCCACCGTGGGCGGATCGGGAACCGGTGTCGGCCCGGGATCGTCCAATTTGCCTTATAATTTGGGGCTGGTGTTGAATATCATCGAGCGCAACTGGCGTAATCCGGTGACTTCGCCAAAGCCAATTACCTGTACCGTCTATTTTCAGATCGACCGTAGCGGTCGTGTGATCGGCGAGCCGGTCGTGGAAAAATCCTCCGGTTACAGCACGTTTGATCAGGCGGCGGTGCTGGCGATACTGCGCGCCGGGCAGTTTCCGGCGTTTCCATCGAGTTTCAATTATGCCTACATTGGACTCCACCTTGACTTTCAGTATGTACCAGGAAAGTAATCAGTGATGAGAAGGAAAGTACATCGTTTGGAATATTCGCGACGACTGCTGACGCTGTGTGTCGGAATCGTCTTCGTCATCGTCAACGTGGCTGCCGGACAGGGCGGATTGGATTTACGCGCGTCCTTGACCGGCGGCACCTGGAAACCGCTGAAGATTGCGATCGCCGACTTCAAAGTTGCCGGGCAGCTTTCGCTGGAGGTCGACTCGCTGGCACGTGCGATTCAGCGGGTCGTTACCGACGACCTCGACTTCCACATCTTCTTTGACACAATCCCCAAGAGCCAGTTCTACCTCGATGTCTGGGAGATCAAGGAGATCACTCCGGAAATCTGGCAGCGGATGGGGGCGGATTATCTGGTCGAGGGCGAGGTTGAGTTGGAGGGTGCGGATGTCAAGGTGCTGTACAAGATCAGCGAACTGACACCGCGGATTCAGGAATTGACGTCGGAGAAGTTGAAGACCACACGCGTCAACTATCGCCGCGTTGCGCACATGATCGCTGACGCCGCGGTGGAACACATCACGGCGGAGAAGGGCTTCTTTACGAGCCGGATCGCCTTTGTGTCATCAGCGTCCGGCAACAAGGAACTTTATCTTTGCGACTACGACGGCGCCAACGCGATCAAGATCAGTGATGATCGAACCCTAAACTTGTCTCCGGCCTGGGATCGAAAAGAAGACAAGCTGCTGTTTACAACCTACCGGACCGGCAAGATGGAGGTTTGGGAGCGCGATATTCGCACCGGTAAAACCCATCCGATTTCGGCGTATCCCGGCTCGAACAATGCGGCCGAGATCTCACCGGACAACAAGGAGATCGTCATCACGCTCTCGAAAGACGGGAATTCCGAGCTGTACGTCCTGGATCGGAAGGGGAAAATCAAACGAAGACTGACCTCTTTACCGTCGATCGAGGTATCGGGTTCCTGGTCGCCGACCGGGCGCGAGATCGCTTTTGCGTCCGACCGTTCCGGACAACCGCAGATTTACATCATGGATTCGGAGGGTTTCGGCGTCACCCGGCTGACCTACGACGGCAAATACAACGACTCTCCTCGCTTTTCCCCGACCGGTGACGTGATTGCTTTTGTGTCGCGCGGTGAAGACGGGAAATTTCAGGTGTGTACAATTGATGTGACGGGACGCGATATGCAGCGGCTGGACCAGACGGGCTCCAATGAGAACCCGCATTGGTCGCCGGATGGGCTGCATTTGGTGTACACGAAGTACGCGCGGCAGGCGAGCGACATCTATATCATGGATCGTTACAGCAAGAAGATCCGGCAGATTACGCGGGACGGTAAGTCGTCAAATCCTGCCTGGCAGCCGCTCGTAGATTAGGTGGAAAGCGCTGATTTTGTTCCGGTTTAGGTTGACAACCGGCAACGGGCTTATTATTACAGAAGCGGAGATCGACGGGATGCGAAGTGTGTCTTCGCGCGAACGATAAGATTATGCGTTGTGAGATAAAGACTTTGAGATATCAAGGAGGAAAGAGATGAGAAAAGCACTGATCCTGCTCTCGATCCTGATGATTGCGCTGTTGGCGGTCGGCTGCGGCCAGAAGCCGAAGATGGAAGATCAGACTCCGCCGCCGGTCACCGATACCGGCACCAAACCCGGCACAGGTGAGGGCGAGACTCCGAGCACGCCGCCGGTCAGCGGCGATCAGGTGCTCAACTACGTCACCATCTATTTCGATTTCGACAAGTACAATCTTCGCGACGACGCGAAGAACGGACTGCGTCAGAATTTCGAAAGGATGAAAGCCAATCCGCAGGCGAAGGTCCTGATCGAGGGCCATTGTGACGAGCGCGGCACGGTCGAATACAATCTGGCGCTCGGCGAGCGGCGCGCCCGTTCGGCGATGGAATACCTGGCCAGCCTAGGCATTCCCCGCGACCGCATGTCGATTATCAGCTACGGCAAGGAGCGTCCGGCGGTTCTCGGTTCGAGCGAGGACGCCTGGGCCAAGAATCGAAGAGCGGAGTTCGTGGAGCAATAGGACAACGCTGAAGAGGGCGGTTACAACCGCCCTTCAGCATTATTGGGAGCACTTATGCGGCCTTACGGAATCATACTCTTAGCTGCGGTAGCCCTCCTGCAGGTCGGCTGCGCTTCCCGCAGCGAGATTGTCACCATGAAGACACAGCTGGAATTTCTGGAACGCTCGACCCTGCAAATGCAGGACCGCATCCGCGATCTTGATTCCCTCTTTCGCCTCACCGTCGAGAAGAACGTAGCGTATCAGGCCGATCTCAAGGTGGCGCTGGCCGACATGATGGACAAGATGAACACGATCGACGGCCGATTGACGGATATCGAGAGCCAGATGGCCAATCGCCCGGGCAGCTATGTTCAGACCCCGGTAAGACCGAACGCGACGACTGCGGCGACCGACACGGCCAAGGCAACCGATGAGTCCGACATGCCGCAAGTGAATCCCAGCAGCGTCTATGAAAATGCAACCAAGGACATGCGGGAAGGGCGATTTGACCTGGCGATTCTGCAGTTCAACGAGTTTCTCAAGCAATTCCCCGACAGCCCACAGGCGGACGACGCGCAGTATTGGCTGGCGGAATGCTACTATGCCAAGAAGGAGTATGCCCGCGCGATCCCGGAATTCGAGAAGGTTGAAAAGACCTACCCACAAAGCGACAAGTTGACCGAGTCGATTTTCAAGCTCGGACGCTGTTACCAGGAGACCGGCAACGTTGCGCGCGCCCGGCCGATCTTCAATCGCCTGATCAAAGACTATCCCGATTCCTTCGAAGCGCGCCAGGCGCAGGACCGCCTCAAGGAAATGGAATGAGCGCGATCGCGGTCGTGACAAAACCCTTGTCGCGTCCGTATCCTTGCCGCGCTTTCTACGATACGATCGGTGACACCCTATCGGCCGGCATCAAGCAAAGGGGCAGCTTCAAACACAGCCTGGAAGGCGATGACTGTTCCTTCGATCTGACGCGCGACGGGCGATTGCTTAATATCGACATCTGGAAACCGCGACGCGAATGGCGGATCGAAACGGCGATTCATCCGCCGGAGGAACTGGAGCGCCTGAACATCGCCCTCCAGACCAACGGCAATGGCCGCGGGTTGGCCGAAATCGACTACCTCACCGATGCCAAGCGCTCGTTGGTCAATATCAAATTCTCGCGGGAGCGCGTTGCGCAGTTTGTCTCGCCGGCGACCTCGCTGATCGTGGAACTAAATGAAGCGTCGCAGTTGGCTGGAATTTGGCTGCTCGGGATCATTGACGACATCAATTTTCAAAAAGAGGGCGAATGGCGGCGCTCGATTAAGGCGGTTTGACGCGCGCCTTGTGACATCCGCGCTGTCGTTGTTTGATACCCCACGGCTACTTGTGATTTTTTTCTCAAGTTCACCGCCGTGTTTGCGTAGATTCTGAAGTATGGATCTGCTGACTCTTTCGCGCCTGCAGTTTGCCTTCACGATCGGCTTCCATTATCTCTTCCCGCCGCTTTCGATCGGGCTTGGACTGATCCTGGTGATCATGGAAGGGATGTATCTCAAGACCAAGAATCCGCTGTATCAGCAAATGACCCGTTATTGGGTACGGATCTTCGGGTTGATCTTCGCCCTCGGTGTCGCGACCGGCATCGTGATGGAATTTCAGTTCGGCACCAACTGGTCGACTTATTCGCGTTACGTCGGCGACGTCTTTGGCAGCGCGCTGGCCGCAGAAGGAATCTTCGCGTTCTTTCTTGAGTCCGGATTCCTGGCGATCTTGCTGTTCGGCTGGAATCGCGTGAGTCCGCTGGTGCACTTCCTTTCGACCATCATGGTCTGTCTCGGCGCGCATTTCAGCGCCATTTGGATCGTCGTGGCCAATTCGTGGCAACAGACACCGGCGGGTCACCATATCGTCGGCGAGGGGCTGAATGCACGCGCGGAGATCGTCGATTTCTGGGCGATGGTGTTCAACCCGTCGAGCGTCGATCGCGTCTGGCACGTCTACATGGGCGCCTGGCAGGCGGGCGCGTTCTTTGTCCTGAGCGTGGCGGCCTTCTACCTGTTGCGCAAACGGCACGCCGAATTCGCGAAGGTGTCGCTGAAGATCGCCCTCGTGGTCGCGGCGGCCGCTTCGATTCTGCAGTTGGTCTCGGGACACGAGAGCGCCGTCGGCGTCGCCAAGAATCAACCGGCAAAGTTGGCAGCTTTTGAGGGGCATTATGAGGAGAGCGCACCGGCACCGCTGTACCTGTTCGGTTGGGTGAGCGAGCGCGAGGAGCGTGTCAAGTTCGGGGTCGCCATTCCGGGATTGCTGAGTTGGATGATCTACGGCGATGCGAGCGCGCCGGTCACCGGGCTACGGTCGTTTGCGCCGGAGGATCGACCGCCGGTGAATGTCGTATTTCAGACTTATCATGCGATGGTCGCCATCGGCTTCGGGCTAATTGCACTGTCGTGGGGCGGACTACTGCTCTGGTGGCGCAAACGGTTGTTTGACTTGCGGTGGTTGCTCTGGGTATTTGTATTCTCAGTGCTGGGTCCACAGGCGGCGAATCAACTGGGCTGGATTTCCGCCGAGGTCGGGCGGCAGCCGTACATTGTTTACAACCTGCTGCGCACCGAGGATGCCCTTTCCAAGACGGTGACACCCGGCGAAGTGATCACTTCCCTGATCATGTTCGGGCTGATCTATCTATTGCTCTTCGTTTTGTTCATCTACCTGCTCAACGAGAAGATTCAACACGGTCCGCTCGAGGATGATCTGACGATTCGGAGGCGCGCCTGATGTTTGGTCTCGACCTGCAAACGATCTGGTTCGTGCTGATCGGCGTGCTTTTTACCGGCTATGCGATTCTCGACGGGTTCGATCTCGGCGTCGGGGCGCTGCATCTGCTCACCAAGACCGACGAGGAACGGCGCATTTTCCTCAATTCGATCGGGCCGGTCTGGGACGGGAACGAAGTGTGGCTGGTGACGGCGGGCGGCGCGCTGTTCGCGGCATTTCCGGAGGTGTACGCTACTGCGTTCTCCGGGTTCTACCTGGCGCTGATGCTGCTGCTCTTCTGCTTGATCTTCCGGGCGGTGGCAATCGAGTTTCGGTCGAAGCAGCCGATGCTGTGGTGGCGGCGAATGTGGGATGTCTCGTTCAGCGCCGGCAGCTTGCTGGCCGGTCTGGTAATCGGGATTGCGCTGGGAAATATTGCGATCGGAGTGCCGCTGGATGTGCGGCACGAGTACGCTGGGACGTTCCTCGGGTTGTTCAACTCCTATGCGATTCTCGTCGGGATCACGACGGTGGCACTATTCATGATGCACGGCGCGATCTATGTTGTGATGAAGACCGAGGGAGCGTTGCACGACAAGGTGCGCGGCTGGGTCAACAACTCGATCATCTTTTTCATCATTTGTTACGCGGCGACGACGATGGTGACGCTGTTGTACGTGCCGCACATGGCGGAATTCATCAAGAGCCACCCGGTGTGGTTCTTCGTACCGCTGTTGAACATGCTGGCGATTGCCAATATCCCGCGCGAAATCTACCATGGCCGCGACTGGCGGGCGTTTCTGTCCTCAAGTGCGGCGATTGTGTTTCTGCTCGCCCTCTTTGGAATCGGCATGTACCCGAATTTGATATTCTCCAGCCCGGTTTCAGAATTCAGTCTGACGATCTATAACGCGGCATCGTCGGAGAAAACGCTGTCGATTATGCTGATCATTGCGGCGCTGGGTGTGCCGCTGGTGCTGGCTTACACAATTAGCATCTACTGGATATTCCGCGGCAAAGTCAAGCTCGACTCGAGCAGCTACTAAGGACAGCCACTAAATTTCGATCGTTTCGCCGGGGTTGACGATGGCGCAATCGACTCCCTGAGCGCGCACCAGTTTAGCGAATTCGTTCGGATCCTGCTTGATCATGTCGAAGGTGTTGTAGTGCATCGGCACGACCTTCCGGGGATGCAGAAATTCCACTGCTTTGGCGGCGTCAACCGGCCCCATCGTGAAGTTGTCGCCGATCGGCAGCAGTGCCAGGTCAAGTGTGTTCATCTCCCCGATCAGTTTCATGTCGAGGAACAAACCGGTGTCGCCGGCGTGGTAGATCGTCTTGCTGCCGATGTTGATGAGAATCCCCGCTGGATTGCCGCCATAGTCGTCGGCTTCCTTGAGAGTCGAGCCGTGGTGGGCGATCGTTAGCTTGACCCAACCGAACGGGAACTTCGCCGAGCCGCCGATGTGAAGGGGGTGAATCTTAAGGCCGAGCTTGGCGGCGTATTGGGTCAACTCGAAATTCGCGATCACGGTCGCGCCGTTCTTCTTGGCGATTGCGGGCGTATCGCCCCAGTGGTCGCCGTGGCCGTGTGACACCAGCACCCATTGCGCCTTGATCTGATCCGGCTTGACCGTGGCGACCGGGTTGCCCGCAAGGAACGGGTCGATGATCAGATCGTGGCCGTTATCGGAGATTTCCCAGCAGGAATGTCCGTGAAAGCGGAGCTTGACCATGCTTCACCTCTTCAGCGATTTGTGAGATTGCTTCTTGCGATAGTCTACGCAATCATCGCCGTTCTGTCAACTGCACCCGGCTCAGATCAGGATGGTGTAATTGATGAGGAGTTGCCAGGTGTGCTGGTAGTCTTGGTGAGAATAACCCGACCTGTACCACGACTTTGTCTCGTTGAATGTCTCAGTGACTGTCAGGTCAGTGCGGAATCGCCTTCCGGGTTGCCACTTGACACCGGGGGCAACTGTCCAGACATCAGTTTGGGACGAGGTAGTCCAGACCCATCCAGAAACCGAGTAGTACCGGTTCAGCGACTGATCGTACCTGACGTCCAAGCCGATCTCCATGCCGACACCGAGCCCGATGGCGCCGGCGAGGGTTCCCTGCCAGCGGTCATCTGACTCACCCTTGAAGAAATTGAAGATATTCTCTTCGGGCAGATTTGCCCACCAACGGCTGGCGGGAGGAGTGAGGCTGAAGGAGGCTTTCCAATCGAGTGGTTGCAGCAACGGCCCAAGCAGGTAGTCGATGTCCTCGATCTGATCCCAGCCGATGTTGCGGCGTTTGGCTGAATCCCAGCGGTAGGAGAAGTAAGCAAAGCTAACATTATAGTAATAAGACTGATTGTGGCTGTAAATATCGATCGTGGATGTCCGGCTCGACCCACTGCTCCGACGTGACAAACCGAGACTGAGGTTCACGTCGATTCCCAGCGGTGAATAGTAGGTAAGCTCGGAGGCGAGTCCGAGAAGGTTGGTTCGTTCGCGGAAACTGTCGCGAGTCTGGTACGGAGTGCCCGGATAGATCGTCACAGAATTTTCCGCGCGTCGGAGGTTGAGTTGTGCGGAGCTTCGCACTGAGATCGTGCCGGGATCCAGTCGATGTCCGTAATAGTCTTGATGGTCATCCAAGAGGCGGCCGACGTGAATTCGGTTGTTGCGGGAAATCCATGTGTGCTCAAGAATGAGCTGATAGTCTCGCTCGGAGTTCAAATCTTGTCTTTCTCTCTCCGTGGTTTCGTCGTAATTGGTGCTCTGTTCTATCAGAATCCTGTGATCGCGGCCGCTTTGGTACTGCGGAGTCAGCTCCAACCAATGGGACGGCGCCAGCACAAACTGCACTTCTCCGCCGACACCGTACAACCGATCCGTGCGATCACCTCTCCTCTCAACACGTTCGGGAAATGATCCGCCTTGACCGCCGACGTAGAGATCCAGAGTCTGCTGCTCGT